>JANNBU010000112.1:0-8236 GCA_031385805.1 Ferruginibacter sp. | reverse complement strand
GTAATTCAATTCCCAGGAGATTTGCTAAAGAGATGACATTCATAGTAAGGACGTTTTTAAAAGATCAAAAATATGTCATCTTTAATCCATCTCCCACCAATTTTTAGCAGGATGTGATTCACCTAAAATAACCGGTTCACCAATCATAGGTGTTGTTACTTTTACATTTAATTCTTTGGCTTTTACCAAAACTCTTTTAACCGGTTCATTCCATGTATGCATTGCCAGCATAAACTTACTCCAGTGAACAGGAAGCAATAATTTTGTTTTCAGATCTACAGCAGCTTGTACGGTTTGCTCAGGCATCATGTGTATCAATGGCCATGCGGTATTGTATTGGCCCGATTCAAGGATAGCAATATCAAATGGCCCATATTTTTCACCGATCATTTTAAAATGGGAATCATAACCCGAATCGCCACCGAGGTAAAGATTGTATGAATTTGTTTTTAAAATAAAGGACGACCACAGGGTTTTAAAACGTTTTATCCGGCGGCCGGAAAAATGTCTTGCAGGCGCTGCGGTGATCTGCATACCTCCGGCTAATTTATTTGTTTGCCACCAATCCAGTTCTGTAATGGTTTTTGCATCAAATCCCCAATAAACCAGGTGAGAAGACAAGCCTAATGAACAATATATCTCTTTTACTTTTGATTTTAGTTTTTTTATGGTTTTATAATCCAGGTGGTCATAATGGTCATGCGTTAAAATCAAATAATCAATTGCCGGAAAATCATCCGGGTTATAAACATCAGCGCCATCAAAAGCTCTAACCATACATGAAACAGGAGCCGCATTGCCGCTGAATACAGGATCGATCAGAAAATTCTTTTTTTCAATGCGAATAAAATAAGAGGAATGCCCGAACCAGACTATAACCGGTTTTTCCGATTGTATATTCTTAAGATCTATTTTAACGGATGGCAGGGTAGCAGGAGGTCTTGCCTCCGGGTTCTTTTTAAAATATTTTTTTAGTACGTCATAATAAGAACTATCCTGTAGGGTCATGGGTGTTTCAGATAAATTCTCAAACCCTTCTTTTTTATAATGAGGAGATCGTTTCAATGTTTCAAGGTGTTTTCCTGAAGGGTTTTTACCGGTGATCTTTATGGACATAATGATATTTTATTTGAACTTTTTAAATAACAGACTACTGAAGCGAAGTTATATTTTAAATGAAACAGGGAAATTAAGAAACTATCTGCTTATAATTTCGCTGTTTAAGCCGGTAATGATTTTGAAGTTTTGGGATTTGCGGTTACATTTGCACTCCGGTTTTAGATCGGGCGGTAGCGCAGCCCGGTAGCGCACACGTCTGGGGGGCGTGGGGTCGCAAGTTCGAATCTTGTTCGCCCGACATAACACAACAAAGCCCATTCATTTTTAATGGGTTTTGTTGTTTATGGTATTATAGTAGCGAATGGGTAGCGAAAATTTATCAATTTTAATATAAGCCTATTTTTAGGTAGGTTTAAATGTTCTTACTACAATACTTCCATTCTTTACCGCTAATTAGTCATTATTGGAGTTACTATGTCTGATTAGCAAGTCTTACTTTTGCGAATATGAAAGCAAGAGTATATGATCAGTTTGAAGAAGTTGAGCAGGATGTAACCGTAAATGCACCTCCTGTTGTTTACAAATATCGAACTTGGAAGAATGATTTTCACAAAGATGTTTTAATGAAACAACTCCTTTGGTTTCCTCATCCTTTTGATTTAGAAGACACTTTGGATTTGCGGCCAGAGACAATATTTATTGAAGCGGAGTTTCACGATGTGCGATATTATCAAAAAATTTTGAGTTTAATTCCCCGAGCTTACCCTGAACTACAGACTAAATCCCATCAAGAAATTGCTGCCAATAATCAATGGACAAGGATAAAAGAAAATCCCAAAATCATTTATCAACATCTTCATGAATTTCAAGCAGATCGTGGAAATTATGATAATTATGGCGTCTTTAGTACTTGCATGAATGGTTTAAGTGAAGAGATGTGGAATAGCGAGTACGGCGATTATAACAAAGGTTATTGTATAGGATTTAAAACGGTTTGGCTATGTGACCAATTGGATAGCGGTTTTGGATTTGTCAATTATGATAATAAGCCCCACATTCATAGTTTTTTAGAGAGCTCAGATGACGATGTTGATGTATTTTATCTAAAGAAAGATGTATATCGCTATGAAGATGAGTTTAGATTTAGTACAGTGCTACTCGAAATTGAAGAAAGCCGGTCAAAATATTTCACAACTGATATTGTTGCAGAAATTCTTCTTGGTTATGACATGTCAACTGAGGATGAAAGAGAAATCTTGAAGATAATTGTGGACCATTACCCCACAAATCTACCCATCTACAAAGTAGAAAAGATAAAGAGCGGAGCATTGAATAAAGCTCGAATATATCCATAACAAATATTCATACACTTAAGCAGCAACTAATACCTGACTTAACACAGAAAGACTTGAATTTCTTCGATTTGTTCTAAATTCTTCAATATTTGGTTAGAACCTTGTCTATCCATCCCGACTTTTAAAATCTCTACTTTGTAGAGATTTTTTTATAAACTATTTTATTTACCATCTTTTTAATTCATTACTGTGAAATGTATATTCAGGCGTTTCAATCACAGTATTATCATTTACCAGATACCATGGAGATAATGATTTGCTGGAAGGATTTACCAATAAATGAATATCCTGCGCCGGCATATAACTTTGTGCAATAAGGTATGCTTTCACTCCATTGATGTTAATGGCAACATCCATTACAATAACTGCATGGCCGGGAAATCCGCCCCTGATGAATACATCACCGGGAATGATATCGCGGAATTTATTAACCGTATGCAATTGTTTGGATAATGAAGCGCTGCCACAAATACCAAAAATGCGTTGCAGGTAAGTATTGAAGTTATCCCGGTCGTATGGTTTTTCAAACGGGTATCCCTTGCCATCATTATCATAAAAAATGATCGCATCAAATTTTTCCTGTTCAAATAAATATTCCGCTTTTAGCCGCATCACTGCATCTGCACATTGCTGCAGATCACGGTTGCCAACAGAAATATCCAGTACGGCAAACTGGGCTTCCTGGTTCGCTTTGGGGTTGCCATCATACTTATAAACCGTTTTATCCTTTTTTAAATGAACATTCCTTAACCAGGATGAAAAGGAACCTGCTGTTGATCGTATTCTTTCAAAACCCTCTGGCAATGGCATTGCCGAGATCTGTGGATAAGGGTTTTCTTTACCGGGTAAGTCCTGCTTTATTACTTGTTCCTGCAAAGGCGATGCACTGTTAACGCATCCAAAAAAGAACAGCAATAATGAGAGGAGGAATGTTTTAGACAGCATAATTCATTATTTTTGACTTAATTCACGTGGGATGCACGATTAATATTATTCCACATAAAAACCTTAAAACACTATGCCCAATATTTTGATCATCGATGATGAAAAAGCTATCAGGAAAACTTTATCAGAAATTTTAAGTTTTGAGGGATATAAAATTGATGAAGCTGCAGATGGAGAAGAAGGATTGAAAAGGTTTAGTGAAAAAAACTTCGACCTCGTGCTGTGTGATATAAAAATGCCCAAATTAGATGGCATTGAATTTTTAGAAAAAGCCCGTGAGATTAATGCAGATATTCCCATCATTATGATCAGCGGACATGGTAATATTGATACCGCTGTAGCAGCGGTGAAAAAAGGCGCATTTGATTATGTAAGCAAACCTCCCGACCTCAACAGGTTACTGATAACTTTACGCAATGCAACCGAAAAGCAAAGCTTAGTTACAGAAACAAAAGTGCTGAAACGCAAGGTTGGCAAGGTTCAGGAAATGGTTGGCACAAGTAATTCCATTGAAAAAATAAAAGACACCATTGAAAAAGTAGCACCTACAGATGCCCGTGTGTTGATCACCGGTGATAATGGAGTAGGCAAGGAACTCGTTGCAAGATGGATACATGAAAAAAGCAGCCGCAACAGCGGGCCAATGGTTGAAGTGAATTGTGCTGCCATTCCGGGCGAACTCATCGAGAGCGAATTATTCGGTCATGAAAAAGGCTCCTTTACATCTGCCATCAAACAACGCATTGGAAAATTTGAACAGGCCAATGGTGGTACATTATTTTTAGATGAGATCGGCGATATGAGCCTGAATGCACAAGCCAAAGTTTTGCGTGCATTGCAGGAAGGGAAAATAACAAGGGTAGGAGCCGACAAAGATATTAATGTGGACGTACGGGTTATTGCTGCTACCAATAAAGACCTGTTGAAAGAAGTTGATGAAAAGACTTTCCGCTTAGATCTGTATCACAGGCTTGGTGTTATCATCATTCATGTGCCATCGCTGAATGAAAGAAAGGATGATATACCGCATCTTGTAAATTATTTTTTAGAACTGATCGCAACTGATTACGGCCAGCCGGTAAAAGAAATTGATAAAGCTGCCATGGATGCATTGCAACAGCACGACTGGACAGGAAATATCCGTGAATTAAGAAACGTGGTTGAACGACTGATCATTCTTTCAGGAAAAGCGATCAGTAAAGATGATGTGGTGAATTATGTGTTGCCGAGGAAATAACAAAAAACATTCGTCATTGCGAGGAACGAAGCAATCTAAATTATTAGCATAATTCTATTTAGATTGCTTCGTTCCTCGCAATGACGGATTCATATTAAATTCAAACTGGACACTGCTTAAACTTTAATTCCTCCCTGATAATTAATAAATTTTGTTAAATCTCCGTAACACTAACAATGTTTGAACAATATACTTTCCATATTTAATATTAGAATGTTAGCTTTGGCCCGATAAAATTATACTTATGAGCATTGGTTGGATCATTTTTATTGTTGCCACGATTGGCTGGCATATTGGTATTTATGGCATGTTTAAAAAAGCAGGTATTGAAGGATGGAAAGCATTTGTTCCTTTTTACAATACCTGGTGCATGGTCGAAAAAATGAAGCTCAGCAAGGGCTGGTTCTTTTTTCAGTTTATACCCATTGCAGGTCAGTTCATCACCATCTGGATCACTATAAAATTTGTAGAACATTTTGGGCGCTTTGGTTTCCTGCATCATGCAGCTACGGTATTGTTCCCGTTTATTTATTTCCCTTACCTTGGCTTCTCCAAAGATGAAAAATATGCCGGTACGCTGGTTGTGAACAATTATAAAAAATCGGCGGCACGCGAATGGATCGACGCAGCTTTTTTTGCCATTGTAGCGGCTACGATCATACGAACTTTTGTTTTTGAAGCTTATACCATTCCAACACCTTCCATGGAAAAGACATTGCTGGTGAATGATTTTTTGTTTGTAAGCAAATTCAGCTATGGGCCACGGCTACCGAATACGCCGATAGCTATGCCATTTGTTCATCATACATTACCCGTTACAAATACAAAATCCTATATTGAATGGATCAAGATCCCTTATACACGCTGGTTTGCAAGTCCGGTAAAAAGAAATGATGTAGTGGTTTTTAATTTCCCTGTAAATGATACACTGATCAATGATGAAGAACGTTTTGGCAGCCGCACAACTTATTACCAGGCTGTAAGAGATGAGAGCAGAGAACAGATATGGCAGAATTATGGCGATATCATTGTTACAAGACCGGTTGATAAAAGAGAAAATTTCATCAAACGCTGTGTAGCCATTGGAGGTGATGTATTGCAGGTTGTAAACGGGCAGGTGATCGTTAATGGTAAACCGCAGGAATTCTTTCCTCAATCAGAGCGCTATTATAAAATTGAAACCCCAAAGGATGTATATCTCGACAAGGATAAATTAAACGAACTGGGAATAAAAATTCATGAGGGAGATAATATCGGTGATATCAGAACGATCGGGGTTCCAAACCTTTTTCTTGTAAATATCACCAACGAGGAAAAAGCAAAACTGAAACTTCCCGAAGGATATAAAATTTCTGATTACATTATGAATCCCGACAACCAGTTGTTTCCTTATTATAATGCTGCTTCAAACTGGTCGGCAGATAATTATGGCCCGATCAGCATTCCAAAAAAAGGATCTGCGATAGAATTAACGCCCGACAATATTATCCGCTATCAGCGCTGCATAGAAGTTTATGAAGGAAATAAATTTGAAAATAGCGGTGGCAAGATATTGATTAATGGCCAGCCGGCAACTTCCTATACATTTAAAATGAATTATCACTGGATGATGGGCGACAACAGGCATAATTCCTTAGACAGCCGTTACTGGGGCTTTGTTCCCGAAGATCACGTGGTAGGGAAGGCTTCATTGATCTGGTTCAGCTGGGAAGGTGGGCCAAGGTGGAAACGCCTGTTCAATTCGATAAAATAAAATAATTGCAGTTTCTCAATTAATTTGTATTTTCAACTTCGGTTCATCCTCTCTACAGCAATGCAGGGAGGATTTTTTATCCAAATAATTTTTTATGAAAAAAGAAGAATATCGTTTTGGATTTGATGTGTATGAATCAAGTAAAGATCTTTCAGCAGAAGATAAAACATTGATCGATGCAGCCAGGAAAATAACTGAGAAAGCGTATGCACCTTACAGTAATTTCCAGGTAGGTGCTGTAGCCAACTTGAAAAATGGGGAGACCATCAGCGGAACCAACCAGGAAAATGCTTCTTATCCTGTTGGCATTTGTGCAGAAAGGGTATTGCTGGCATCAGCAGCCATGTTGCATACGAATATCCCGGTTGAGACCATGGCCATTGCATACAATAATTTAAATGGAGAAAGTGACCATCCTGTTTCACCATGTGGTATGTGCAGGCAATATATAGCTGAATATGAAACCCGCATGAAACAGCCGATAAGGCTTATATTAAGTGGTATGAATGGGAAGGTATTCATAGTTGAAAAGGCCAGCCAGTTATTGCCGCTTTCGTTTGGTGGAGAAGACCTCAAATAGTTCATAGTTTATAGTTCATAGTTGGAAGTTTGTGATACTTTGCAAATTTTAAGGAGTTTGAACTATGAACTATGAACTATGAACTATGAACTCCTTAACTTTTATAAGTTATCCGATACACAACTCCAGCATAATCATCACTCACCAACAACGCTCCGTCCGGCATCACCTGCACATCAACCGGCCTTCCCAATACTTTTCCACCCGGCTGTAGCCAGCCTTCTGCAAAATTTGAATAAGAAAGTGCTTTACCGGTTGAATCAATTTTTACCAACGTTACCCGGTAGCCGATGGGGTCATTTCGATTCCAGCTTCCATGTTCTGCAATGAAAATTTGATCTTTGTATGTTGAAGGGAACTGATCGCCGGTATAAAAACGCATACCCAATGCAGCAACATGAGGGCCGAGATTTTGAACCGGTGCGGTATAATCGGTACATTTTTTCCCAACCCCGAATTCTGGATCTGAAATATCTCCCTGGTGGCAATAAGGATAACCAAAATGCATACCCGCCTCCGTCACCCTATTCAATTCATCTGCCGGCATATCATTGCCAAGGTTATCCCTGCCATTATCAGTGAACCATAATTGTTTGGTTGAAGGATGCCAGGCAAAGCCAACGGTATTCCGGACCCCTTTGGCATAAATTTTCATACCTGTTCCATCTGCATTGATGCTGGTTATAGATGCATAGATCGGGTTATCGCTTTCACATATATTGCAGGGTGCTCCTATGGGTACATATAATTTTCCGTCGGGCCCGAATGCAATGAACTTCCATCCATGAGAATCGTCGGAAGGATATTTGTTATAAACAACAACAGGTTTTGGAGGATCAGATAACCTGCTTTCAATGGAATCTAATTTTACAACAGTAGATACAGTTGCAATGTATAAACTGCCATCTTTAAATGCAACGCCATTGGGCATATTTAAGCCGGAAGCAACTGTATAAACTTTATCCGCTTTACCATCTTTGTTTTCATCAACCACAGCAAACACTTTATCACCATCGCGGTTACCAACATAAACAATACCTACAGGAGAAAGCGTCATGCTACGTGCATTGGGTACTTCAGCATACACAGATATCTTAAAACCTGGTGGTAGCTTTATTTTATCATCATTTATAAAAATCATTTTATGCAGCTGCTTCGTTTCTTATTAAAAATAGTTGGAGTTATATTATTCTTTTCCCTGAACAGTGGATTTTCTTCCTGCAATAATTCAAAACAAAAAAAACAAATAGGAACGGTTGATACTGATAGCAATTCTCTGAGCAAAAAATACAATCTTGATAAAATAA
>JANNBU010000095.1:0-5147 GCA_031385805.1 Ferruginibacter sp. | reverse complement strand
ATAAAATACGTTTTCCCTTATTTTTGCGTTAATCACAAAAACGGTTAGATGCAATTTGCAAAAGGAAAACTGCTTGCCATTGGTGGTGCTGAAGATAAAGGAACAGACCTCGAAACAGGGGAGATCCAGCGTAACAACCTCAATTTTTTTGAACTCGGTATCCTCAGGCGGATAGTGGAAGAAACCGGTGGGCCCACTACCCGGATAGAAGTAATTACCACAGCCAGTATGATTCCCATTGAAGTGGGCGACAATTACCTGAATGCTTTTGGCAAGATAGGCTGTACCGATATCGGAGTAATGAATATCCGCAACAGGGCCGATGCAACCAATACAGAATATATTGAAAGGATACACAAATGCGATGCTGTTATGTTCAGCGGAGGAAATCAATTGCGGCTGACAAGTATTTTCGGCGGTACCGAATTTTTAAAGATTTTATTAAAAAGGTATTGGGAAGAAAGTAGTTTTTTGGTTGCAGGTACTTCTGCAGGCGCAATGGCTATGAGCAATACCATGATCTATGAAGGCAATGCTACCAGGGCGCATTTAAAAGGAGAAGTAAAAATTACAACCGGACTAGGTTTTATTGACGATGTGATCATTGATTCGCATTTTGAAAAACGCGGCCGATTCGGCAGGCTGGCACAGGCTATTGCGGCTAACCCTTCCTGTATAGGAATCGGACTTGGAGAAGATACAGGCATGCTTATCACTGAAGGGAATAAAATGGAAGCCATTGGAAGCGGCCTTGTCATGATCATTGACGGGCATGATATACGGCACAGCAATATTGCTGATATACCTGATGGGAACCCCATCAGCATTGAAAATTTAAAAGTTCATTTCTGCGAAAAAGGTAACGGCTATCTTATAAAAGAACTTGTATTCATCCAGGAAGTGCAAGAAAATGCGGTGGTGAAAAAGCAGGTGAAAGTAGAATAATTTGGAAATGATAGAGTAGGGTTTTTAATTATCAAATTTCCAAATTATTCTACTTTCACGAGGTAATAATTCTTCTTTCCTTTTTGTATCAGCAGGTATTTCCCATGTAATAACATAGATGGATCTAATTTTAATTGCAGGTCCGAAATTTTATTCCTATTAATGCTTACACCGCCATTTTGGATCATTTTTTTTGCTTCGCTTTTGCTGGGAAAAATATTTGTGGCAACATCTGCCGAAAAGCTAATGAAATCTATACCCTGGTTAAAAGATGCTGCAGGATAATTGATCTGAATAATCCCTTCAATTGATTCCAGGTCATTTTCACTAAGGCTTTCAGCAGCTGCACTCATATCTGCAAATAGTTTTTGAGTTGTTTCAACTGCTTTGTCGTACTCATCTTTTCCATGAATAAAAATGGTTACTTCCTGCGCCAGTCTTTTTTGTAATATTCTTTGTGCAGGATCTTTTGCATGTACTGTTGTTAAAGCTGCAATTTCATTTTGATCTAAGAAAGTAAATATTTTTATCCAGTCCGCCGCATCTGAATCTGCTGCGTTTAACCAGAACTGGTAGAACTGGTATGGAGTTGTTTTAGCAGCATCGAGCCATACATTTCCTTTTTCTGATTTACCGAATTTTCCACCATCTGCTTTTTTTATCAGCCGGCAGGTAAATGCAAAAGCTTCACCACCTGTCTTCCTGCGTATCAATTCAGTTCCCGTTACAATATTACCCCACTGATCGCTTCCACCCATTTGTAGTTTACAATTCCTGTTTTGAAAAAGCCATAAATAATCATAACCCTGTATCAACTGATAACTGAATTCTGTAAATGACATACCTGCTTCACCCGCCAAACGGTTTTTTACACTGTCTTTGGCCATCATGTAATTCACGGTAATATGTTTCCCGATATCCCGTATAAAACTAAGAAAATTGACTTCTTTGAACCAGTCGTAATTATTGGCCATCTCAGCAACATTCGGCTTGGCTGTATCAAAATCAAGGTATTTTTGAAGCTGGGTCTTTATTCCTGCTACATTTTGTTGCAGTATATCTTCACTTAACAGGTTGCGTTCCTCACTTTTACCACTCGGATCACCCACCATTCCCGTAGCACCACCAACCAATGCAATGGGCTTATGACCAGCCTTTTGGAGATGGAGCAAAAGCAGGATGGGTACCAAACTGCCTATATGAAGGCTATCCGCAGTTGGGTCAAAACCAATATAAACCGTGGTCATTTCCTTTAAAAGTTGCGCTTCCGTACCCGGCATTATGTCCTGTACCATGCCTCTCCACTGCAATTCAGCTATTATATTGATCATGAATGCTTTTTAAATTTGATTCAAAATTATTCAAAAAATGCTCAAAAAAATTGAATGAATTAATTATATTTGTTATCTCTTTACGCTTAACCAACCTGATACCAGTACAATTATTTACTGTTTCCAATATCGGATATTTTGCTTACCTACAATAAATAACCGGTAAAAACGATATATAACCTGAAACTCAACGAATGAGAAAAATTTTATTTGGGATTACTTTTTTACTATCTGCCGTTACGGTATGTTCCCAGACATACAATAACGAATGGATCAATTTTAGCCAGACATACTACAAATTTAAAGTTGGCAGCAATGGCCTATACCGTATAACCCAGCCTGCATTGTCTTCAATAGGATTGGCGGGTACTTCTGCTGACCAATTTCAACTTTGGCGCAATGGCAAGGAGATAGTCATTTATACTACCATTCCAACGGGTGTTTTTGGCGTTTCAGACTATATTGAATTCTATGGACAATTTAACGATGGCCAGGCCGACAAACAATTGTACAAATATGACAGTCTGCAGATGAGTGATAAACTCAGCATGCTTACCGATACCGCCGCTTATTTCTTAACGGTCAATAGTGGTATCAATAAAAGATTTACAACTATCAGCAATGATGTTGCCGGTAATGTATTAGCTCCCGAAACAGGGTTTACACATTTATTGCAGAAATCATTTAAAGTAAAACAAAATCCGGGCTATTCAGTTGATTATGGATCTTTACTTTATTCTTCTTCTTATGAAACGGGTGAAGGATGGTCAAGTGCTGATGTTTCCCCCGGTTCAATTACAGACAACAATAGTTTATACATTGATAATACGGGAACGTCGGCCACATTAGATGCTGTGGTAGCGGGAAATGCACCGGCCAACAGGTACGTTAAAATAAAGATCAATGGCGTTATTATAACAGATTCGGTTGTGTATGGATTTAATATAAAACGCTTTCATATTACAAATATCCCGCTAAGTATGTTCACCGGCGGAATTGCAAATATTGAATTCGTTAACTCTGGTAGCGGTGCCGATAAGATCGTAGTTTCCAATTATGAACTTACCTATCCCCATACCTATAATTTTGAAGGGAAATCGCAGTTTGGTTTCGACCTGCCTGCCGGCGTTTCAAGATACCTGGAGATAAATAATTTTAATTTTGGTGCCAGTGCGCCGGTATTATTTGACCTGACCAATAATCAGCGTTTAACCGGTGACGTTTTTGGATCTGTTGTGCGTTTTGTAATTCCAACCCTGGCTGCCAGCAGTTCATTTATTTTATTGAACAATGAACCTGCCAATATTAAAGCGGTTCAAAATTTCACACAACGTGTTTTTACAAATTATGCATTGCCTGCAAACCAGGGTAATTATGTTATCATCAGCCACCCGTTGTTATTCAATGATGGCTCGGGTAATGACAATGTAGATAAATACCGTGTTTACCGCAACAGTGTTGCCGGCGGCAGTTTCAATGCGATCGTTGCAGATATTAACCAGTTAACAGACCAGTTTGCATTCGGAATTAAACACCACCCGGCGGCGGTGAGGAATTTTGGATATTATGCCTTGAATAATTTCAGCACCGCTCCGCAATATTTTTATTTAATAGGGAAGGGGTTAACTTATCCCGATTTTAAAAAGTATGAATCGGATCCTAATATAGATAAGCTTGCGCTTGTACCCACTTTTGGATACCCGGCTTCCGATAATTTATTACTTGCTGCACGAACTGCCACATCTTCACAAATAAACATCGGGCGGTTATCAGCGATCAGTGGAGCAGAAGTGGGCGATTACCTCGATAAAGTAAAACAATTTGAATTGATACAAAATACCGGCCCGCAAACAAATGCAAATAAAGGCTGGATGAAAAATATTGCACAGATCACCGGTGCAATTGATGATCAGTCATTAGCCAATCTCATCAATTATTATATGGGTGGATACGGACAGATCATGGCTGATACTTCTTTCGGTGCTAAAGTATATTCATTCAATAAAAACTCCGGCCAGTACACAGCAAGCGGTTCTAAAAAAACAATTGACGATCTTTTCAGTGAAGGAATGAGTTATCTCACTTATTTCGGACATTCTTCTCCCAATACACTTGAATTCAATTTAGATAACCCGCAGAATTATAATAACACGGGTAAATATCCATTGATCATGGTGAATGGTTGTAATTCAGGAAATTTATTTTTATTCGATACACTCAGGGCGATCAATAAAGGAACGCTGAGTGAAAAATATATTTTTGCAAACAATAAAGGAGGCATCGGCTTTATTGCAGATACGCATTTTGGATTGCCGCAACAACTTAATTTTTTTACAGAGGAGTTTGACAAAAATCTTGCAAACAAAATGTATGGCCAGTCAATCGGCAGTATCATGAAAGGAACGATGGAATTTCTTTCAGCAAATTTTCCAAATGATTTTGCTACGAGGATACATGCAGAGGAGATTACTTTTCATGGCGATCCTGCTCTTAAATTAAATCCATTTAACCAACCCGATTATACCATTGAAGATTCACTGGTAACAACCGATCCTGTAGTGATCAGTGTGGCAGATGAAAAAGTTGTGGTTACCGTAAAGATCCTCAACATAGGTAAAGCGATCAATGATTCCATAGATGTTTTAATACAGCACCAGTTCCCCGACAATTCCATTAAAGTACTGGCAACCCGCAGAATCAAAGCAACCCTGTATGAAGATACCCTCCAAATACCGGTTTTTATAAATCCTTTACAAGATAAAGGCCTTAATAAGATCATCGTTACCATCGACCAGGGAAATGAGGTTTCGGAACTATCGGAGACGAATAACAGCGTTACAAAAAATTTCACGGTGATCGGTGATGAAATCA
>JANNBU010000292.1:0-14757 GCA_031385805.1 Ferruginibacter sp. | reverse complement strand
TATTGGTCTTGGTTTTGCCATTGTCGCTTTTTAAAGCATAGGCTGGATATTGGTTTTGGTTCTTCACAGTTGGATCTTGTTGGTTTAACATTGGATATATTAGATCTTAACTATGTTTATTTTAAAAAGTAGAAGTTGACTGATATTGGACTTTAGCTTTTCTTCCTTGCGGAATGCTGGATATTGGATAGACTTAGTTGGTTTTGTCTGGATTCTTGGATAATGATTGATATTTAATTCCTATCAATCAACTTCTAACACAAAGATGCGGCGATAATGGCGCCTGTGCAAGAGCGTTACTGCTCTTTTTTCGCACTGATGTAATTACACAGTGGATCGTATATCAACTGTAAAACAGTAAGGATAGATACGTGTTTTTGGACACGTAGAATTACGAATCATTTGCTATGAATGATGAAGAAGATAAAATGATATTCCGCTCAAATACTGATGAATAAAGGTTTTAGCCTTCAGCATATCTGAATGGTTTAAGTGGAATCGGAGGTAAGTAAATATTTATGATGCGAAAATGGTTGATGTACAGGCAGGAAGTTCGATCCTGTATCCCGTATCTGGCATCCGGTATCTCTTTCATAAAAAAACTTCCACCATTTTTTTGCTTTAAACAAAAGATAGTGGAAGCTTAATTTTTTAACCAACATTTTATTTGTTGGTCTTTCAGGAGTTGTTTTACTTTCTGAGGGGGCTCATATAAGTAAAATGATTTTATCCTGGTTTCAGTGTGTTGGTCTTTCGCCATCATCGCTTTTTAAGGCATAGGCTTTAGGATATTAAATTCGGTTGGCTTTCTAAGGATTTGGGTCTTGGTTTGTAGCTATCATCGCTTTTTACAGCATAAGCCGGGATATTGGTCTTGGTTTTTTAGAACTGGATCTTTTCGGTCTTAACAGTGGATATATTGGATATTAACTATACATTAAAAGAAAAATAGAAGTTGACTGATATTGGATTTAAGCTTTTCTCCTTGCGGATTTTTGGATATTGGATAACCTTTTGGGTTTGTCTGGATTTTTGGATAACGATTGATATTTAATTTCTATCAATCAACTTCTGACACAAAGATGCGACAGTATTGGCGCCTGTGCAAGAGCGTTACTGCTCTTTTTTCGTGCTGGTGTAATTACACAGCATATCGTACATCAACCATAAATGAAGAGGGAAAGATACTACGTAGATTTACGAAAATTTGTTCAATTACCAATAGAATCAATAGTTAGAATTAAATATGAATATGGTTTCAGAGGTAACACTAATTTGGAAATGAACTAATTTGGAAATTTCCAAATTGACCAATTTCCAAATTTCTTCAATAAAAAAAACTTCCACAGACTTTGCGTTAGGCAAAAGGACGGTGGAAGTTAATTTTTTGAACCAACTTTTCATCATTGGTCTTTCAGGATCGGTCTTTACTTTCTGAGGGGGTCTCGTATCAGTAAAATAACTTTAGCCTGGTTTCAGCTCCTGGTCTTTCGCCATCATCGCTTTTTACAGCATAGGCTTTAGGATATTGGTCCCGATAATTATCGGGATTGGTCTTTCTCGCCATCATCGCCTTTTACAGCATAGGCAGGATATTGGTCTTGGTCTTTTTGCTATCATCGCCTTTTACAGCATAAGCAGGATATTGGTATTATATTCATTACGCCGGATCTTGTTGGTTTTTCAATCGGATATAATAAGATCTTAAAGCGTTCTGGTTTTTAATTTAAATAGAAGTTGACTGATATTGGATAATTCGGTTTTTCTTCTTGTCAAGTTAGATATTGGATAACTCGATGTGGTTTATCAGGATTGTTGGACATGGATTGATATTTATTTAATTCCTATCAATCAACTTCTGACACAAAGATGCGGCAGTATTAGCTCCTGCACAAGAGCGATATTGCCCTTTTTTGCAGATGACATAAATACAGCGTTTAAAAGATTTGAATCGTATTTTTAATTAGACAATCTACGTATCAGGCATTCGTAAAACTACGTATCCAAAAAGCCAGATTATGTATAAATAAAAATGCTGCATCGGTTATGATGCAGCACAGTTAAGGTTTTTGATCAGAATCGTATAATCACGTTCTCATTATTTGGAAAGGCTTTGAATAATGTCATATTTAGTAACGATGTGGTATATCCCACTTTCATCCTTACTTAGCACAGCACCATTTTCTTTGTTGATAAAACTGCTTAAACGCTCAACCGGGCTATCAAAAGCAACTTCGGGATAGGCTTTTTCCATTACATCTTTAACAGGTTTGCCCTTAATATCAGGGTTATTAAGGATCTTATTGAATAACCCGCTTTCAGAAATTGCCCCGATATTTCCTTCTCCGTTAAAAACAGGGATATTTTCAATATCGTATTCCTTCATCATTTCAATTGCTTCAATAACCGTTTGCTCCGGTTTCACCGTTATGAGCCGCTGGCTTCCACGCCCACTGATAAGGTCTTTGAATGTTTTTACATCCAAAAAACCTCGTTCCATCATCCATTCGTCGTTATAAACCTTACCTACATAACGGCTTCCATGATCATGGAAAATGCAAACAACCACATCGTCTTTTTTAAGCCCGGCCTTTAACTGAAACAACCCCTGCAGGCAACTGCCGGCACTATATCCGCAAAACATGCCTTCTTCCTTTGCAATACGCCTGGCCATGATGGCCCCATCTTTATCAGTCACTTTGGTAAACGCATCTATATACTTCATATCATAATTCTCAGGCACAAAGTCTTCACCAAAACCTTCACTAATATATGGATATACTTCTTTTTGATCCAATTCTCCCGTTTCAAAATATTTTTTCAACAAAGAACCATAGCTATCTATGGCCCAGACTTTTATATTTGGATTTTTTTCTTTTAAATACTTACCAGTCCCTACAATCGTACCGCCTGTGCCGGTAGCAACTACAAGATGTGTCACTTTTCCATCTGTCTGTTCCCATATCTCCGGTCCGGTTTGTTCATAATGCGCATCCCTGTTGGCTAAGTTATCATATTGGTTCACATACCATGAGTTTGGAACCTCGGTAGCAAGGCGTTTTGATACCGAATAATAGGAGCGTGGATCTTCGGGTTCTACATTGGTAGGACAAACGATTACTTCAGCACCCACTGCTTTAAGAATATCTGCTTTTTCTTTTGATTGTTTATCAGTTGTTGTAAATATGCACTTATATCCTTTTACACAAGCTGCCAGTGCAAGCCCCATTCCGGTATTACCACTCGTTCCTTCTATAATAGTGCCGCCGGGTTTTATTTTGCCTTCCTGCTCCGCTACCTCAAGCATTTTTAAAGCCATCCTGTCCTTAATAGAATTGCCGGGATTGAAATATTCAACTTTTGCCAATACAGTGCAGGGAAGGTCTTTGGTTATTTTATTTAGTTTGATCAGCGGAGTATTCCCGATCGTTTCTAAAATACTGTTAAGCCACATATCGTTAAGTTTTGCGGCAAAGCTAAGGAAAGATGGCGGATACAAGATACCGGATCCGGGATACAGAATTTTAACTTCAAAAAATCTTCGAAACTTTAAATTTTGCAGACCATATCCTGTATCCTGCATCTTGTATCTCTTATCGAAAAAATAATTACATCCGTATGATTGCTCCTATATAGGATGGGTGGTAAATGATTTACAGCTTCCTGTTGTTTCTTTGTCATCAAATAATTTGATGATGAAAAATTATATCCTGTTCATTGCTATCCTCGCATTCATTTCATGCAATGAAAAAAAAGACGTAAAGTTTGCGGCTGACCTTAACCTGCTTGCTGAAAAATATGTAAGACTTGGATTAAGCATTGGTGAATACGACAGCGATTTTGTTGATGCCTATTATGGCCCGGATTCCCTGAAACCAACTACTCCTAAATTACCTGCATTTCCAAAAGATAGTTTATTAGCATCGGTTAGCGGTCTCATCAATGAATTAAAAAACTTTAGAACAACCGATAAAAATGACACGCTGAGTATGCGTGCTAACTGGATGACCTGCCAGCTCATTGCATTTGGCAGGCGCATTAAAATATTTTCCGGTGAAACAACTTCATTTGAGGATGAAACAAAAGACCTGTTTGGCGTAACGGCTCCTTTACACGATGAAAGTTATTTTAAAGACCTGGTTGTAAAACTCGATAGTGCATTGCCGGGCAAAGGAACCATTGCAGAACGATTTCAAGACATGGCAAAACATTTTATCATTCCAAAAAATAAGATTGATACTGTTTTTAAAACTGCTATTGCCGAATCACGCAAACGCACACTTGCTCATTATAAATTACCTGTAACTGAAAATTTTTCATTGGAATTTTTAACCAATAAACCCTGGAGTGGTTATAACTGGTACAAAGGAAATTATCACAGCCTTATACAAATAAATACCGATCTGCAGATATTCATTGAGCGGGCCATTGATGTTGCTTCTCACGAAAGTTATCCGGGGCATCATGTATATAATATGTTGCTTGAAGAAAATCTTTATAGCAAGAGAGGGTGGGTGGAAATATCTTTATATCCATTGTTCAGCCCGCAATCACTCATTGCTGAAGGAAGTGCCAACTATGGCATTGAAGTAGCTTTCCCTGGTAAGGAAAAAAATAAATTCGCTAAGGAGATTTTATTGCCGCTGGCAGGATTGGATACAACCGGCCTTGATATTTATTTTGATGCATTGGCATTAAAAGGCTCAATGAATTATGTTCGCAATGAAGTTGCCCGTGGATTGATCGATAAAACCATGGATGAAAAAGAAGCCATGCGCTGGCTGATGGAATATGGATTATCCAATAAAGAATCTGCAACAAAATCGATCAGCTTTATTAAGAAGTACAGAAGCTATGTTATCAATTATAATTACGGACAGGAACTGGTTAAAAATTACATTGAATCAAAGGGTGGCACCAATACCGAATTGAATAAGCGATGGGAATTATTCGGACAGTTATTAAGCAATGAGGTAACGCCTGCAGAACTTTTAAAATAGTTTATAGTTCACAGTTCATAGTTATGTAGAGCCAACTATAAACTCTGAACTAATAATTATGCACACCAGGGAAATTTTATTATATTAACTGCCAAATTAACCCGGCATGCAAACATTGTCTCCCGTTAAAACAAATGAAAGAGAAATTTTCATGGATGTACTTCGTGGCTTTGCCATACTGGGTATCTTCATTGCTAATCTCAATCATTTAAGCTGGTATGGTTTCTTGGGCCCTGATGCTACCGGAACAATGCTCTTACCTCAATGGGATCATAAAATGGAATTCCTGCACAATCTTTTCATTGAAGGTAAATTTTATTCAATCTTTAGTTTTTTATTTGGTTGGGGGATTGCACTACAATTAATGCGGTCGGAAGCAAAAGGAATTCCGGCAGCTTCTTTTATCAGGAGAAGATTAACCATTATGCTTTTGCTTGGTGCCTTTCATTTGTTGTTATGGCCCGGCGATATTGTTTTCTTATATGCATTATTGGGTTTTGTTTTATTGCCCCTTCGCCGTTTTTCAAATAAAACATTATTAATTAGTGCAGTTGTGCTTGTGCTGTCTCCTATATTGTTATACTGGTTAAAAATGAAATTCCCTGTACTGAATAGTCCCTCTACGTTTTTATTTGGTATAGGTGATACGGTTGATGGTAAATTAACCGGCATTGTGAGTGATGAAACATTCCAGGCTTATATAAAGAACGCTAACTGGTTTGATATTTTAAAGAGCGATATCGGAGGATTTTTTTACCGCTATGGTGATCTTTTCTTTCAAAGCCGTTTTCCAAAAGTGTTGGGTATGATGCTGATCGGTCTGGTTGTTGGGCGTAGTAATTTTTATAAAAATATCTTTCAACATAAAAAATTGCTTTACTACATCATTGCATTGGGAATACTCATCGCCATTCCTGCAAATTATATGTTGGCCGGGTACATGGAGGCAAAGGATGGCTCGTATTATCGTTTCAAAATGAATGGCTTATACAGAACCATTGTTTATGCTATTGGAGTAGCTCCACTTGCTGCTGCTTATATTGCTATGTTCATGCTTGCTTTTCAATCGGCAACAGGAAAAAAGATAATGTCAGTATTTGCTCCTGTTGGTAAAATGGCTTTTACTAACTACATTATGCACACGCTTATTGGCAATTTTGTTTTTCTAAATGCTGGCCTGGGTTATATGGGAAAAGTGGGGCCTGTCTATTATACTTTGTTTGCATTTATTGTATTTATCATACAGATCTTTACCAGTACCATCTGGCTAAAATATTTTAATTATGGTCCCATTGAATGGTTGTGGAGAAGCGCCACATACAGAAAATGGCAACCGCTTAGGAAGCCCATTTCAGCCTGACAATACTTATTACCCGAAAAAAAACTACAAAAGCTTAAAAGGACTACTACAGTTTTTGAAAAATGAATTACCCAGCTTTACATCGTTCACAATTCGAACATAAAAACAAAATGCCCGTTCCCGTACCTATCGAAAACTAACCCAAACCAAAGCAATATTCAGTTAATGTTTTAGCTGCTTATTGAACCAAATTAAAAAGCTTCCGTAAAAGGAAGCTTTTTAATTATATACAAATACTGTTGTCCGGTTAAAGTGGGCTAAAGCCCTACAGGCAAAGGTTTCCTTTTCATAACCCAGCCTTAAGGCTGGGGTTATGAAATACAATACAGGAGTGGGCTTCAGCCCAAAGGCAAATGATTTGATGGGACAATAGTGATATGCAAAGTAGTTTTTTTGTTGAAAATTGGTATGCTGTACAAGTGAGCCTGCCTGACGGTAGGCAGGTGACACAACGATGTTTAATAGAATTACAAATGTTGGCTTCATAGAAAATATTCAATAAACAATGCTCAATTTTCAATAAAAGCATCAATCTTTAGAGAGCAAGTTCCCCCTTTAGGGGGCGGAGGGGGTTTGGGTTTGGGTTTTCATCAGCTCCAACGCCTTTTTCACCGCATTGTCTTCCACATTACTTACTTCAAAATATCCTTCATTGCGCCAAAGTTGGCGGGCAATGGAAGTTTTAAGCGACCGGTATAAATACATTTTCTCTTTATCATTCAATCCTTTCAGATCTATAGAATCGGCCATGCTCATGCTTTCAAAAAATTTCCAGTTATCATCTGTTACCTGGAATGAGCGGGCAAATTCTCCGGGTGTTTTGTACAATTGAATGATGGACGGGTTCAATAAATAATATTTGTATCCATAATCATTGAGTAATCCTTTACCATAGATCTTTGCAATACTCATTCCCATTTTACCGGTATCTGCTGCAATAAAATAATCAGGTGTTATTCCGCCGCCGCCAAATACTTTTTTACCGGAAGCTGTTTTGTAAATTTTACTGCTGTCATTTTTTACAGAATCAGCGCTATAGGTTTCACCATCGTGAAATCGGTTGGCAATTTCTTCATAATAAGCTTTTCCACCCTTGGCATAAGAACGTTGAATGCTGCGGCCAATAGGCGTGTAATACCTGGCAATGGTAAGGCGAAGGGCGCTTTTATCACTCAGGTCAAACTGGTCCTGTACCAAACCCTTTCCAAAAGTTCTACGGCCAATAATCGTTGCCCGGTCCCAATCCTGCAGGGCGCCAATGATCACTTCACTGGCACTGGCAGTTCCTTCATCAATCAATACAACGAGTGCCCCTTTTTCAAACTGGCCTTCCCGACGGCAACGGTATTCTTTTCTTGGGGAATGCTTACCAACAGTATAAGTTATCAGTTTATCGCCGTCTAAGAACTCATCGGTTATTTCCACGGCCTCATCCAATATACCGCCGCCATTTCCCCTCAGATCAAAGATGAGTTTTTTTAACCCTTGCTTTTTTAATTTTTCAAGGCTCTGCATAAACTCACGGTATGTTTGTTGGGAAAACTTATTAAGCCGTATATAACCAGTAATACTATCGATCATATAACATGCATCGAGGCTGGTTAAAGGGATCATATCCCTTGTTACCCGAATACTCATTTTTTGTGAGCCTCTTAATATTTCTATATCTACATTACTGCCGCGGCTGCCCCGGAGTATAGCCCTGATGGAATCAGTAACAATTCTTCTACCCGAGAGAATATGGTCATTTGCTTTGAGGAATTTGTCACCGGTCTTGATACCGGCCTTAAAACTCGGGCCGTCCTTTAAAACATTTATTACATGAAGGCTGTCATCAAAAATGTCGAATTCTATTCCGATACCGAAAAAACTTCCGGCCATTTCCTCATTCACCTGCTGCAGTTCTTTTGCGGGTATGAAAACAGAATGGGGGTCGAGTTTATTCAACATGGCTTGTATAGCGGTATCGGCCAACTCATTTATATCAACATTATCTACATATTTATTTTTGATGATATCCATTATTTCCTGTACCGGCCTGCGTTTCTCCATATAAAAGAAACTTTTGCCGGGTATCTGATCCCGCATTTTATAACCGAGGTAAATACCGGCGATCATTGTTATACTGAAAAGCAAGGGTAACCAAACTTGTAATTTTTTCTTCTCCATACGTTTGAAATTTATTCCGCATACTTGCGGAATAATTTGGGCGAAGTTAATTTTTTGTTGCTAACCTTTTAATTTTTGTATGTTTTTGATTTGAATGTTTTACCTTGATGTTGAATTAAATAAAAAATAATGTCGCTCAAATTGATAGCAGATAGTGGTTCTACAAAAACGGAATGGTGCCTGCTCAACGGAAATAAAAAAAAACTCATCAACACACAGGGTCTTAGCCCGTATTTTTTAAGCGGCATGCAGGTAAAAGCTGTCCTGGAAAAGGAATTATTGCCCAAACTAAAGGATTCAATACCTGCCGAAATATTCTTTTACGGAACAGGTTGCAGCAACCCGGCAAATGTAAAAATTGTAAAAGAGGCCCTTAAATCGGTTTTTAAAACTTCAAAAATAGCCGTTGATCATGACCTCATGGGTGCTGCCAAAGCCTTGTGCGGCCATGAAAAAGGAATTGCGTGTATTCTGGGCACGGGTTCAAATTCCTGCTTTTATAACGGGAAAAAGATCGTAAAGAACAGCCCCGGCCTTGGTTATGTATTGGGCGATGAAGGTAGTGGCGCTTACCTTGGTAGAAAAGTAATTCAATATTATTTATACAATACGTTTGAGCCGGATCTAATGGACCGGTTCAAAGCAAAATTCAATACAAGTTCAATTGAGATCCTGGATGCAGTATATAAAAAGCCGCTTCCAAACAGGTACCTGGCAAGTTTTGCAGTTTTCCTCAAAGAGAACAGGGGACACTATATTATCGAAAATATTATTGAAGACGGGTTCAATGATTTCTTTTTTAACCATGTTTATAAATACCGGGAAAGCTGGACCATGCCGATCAATTTCATTGGCAGCATTGCTTATGGTTTTAAAGATGTGTTGAAAGATATGTGCCACTCTTATGAACTACAATTGGGCAAAGTTTTAAAGAACCCTATAGAAGGGTTGATAAAATATCATCAATAAAATATTGTGCAGGCATCTCTAAGAGTATTTCCTGGAGGCCGTTCCAGGATTATTTAGCCGGGAAGGCGTTAAGTAATAAAAAAACGTCTTCCCGCCTTCCCGGCTAAAAAAAGTTTTTAAAAAACGGCTTCCTTTTTTAGAGATTCTACTAAGCAATCGTATATGGCTTTTAAAAAAATTACCGAATCTGCTTCCCCATACCGTCATTTGGATAAAATGACCGTGCATGAATTGCTGGTAAACATTAATGAAGAAGATAAAAAGGTTCCGTCCATTATTACCGGTATCATTCCCAAAATTGAAATATTGGTAGCTGCCATTGTTGATAAAATGCTGATGGGTGGCCGGTTATTTTATATTGGCGCCGGAACCAGCGGCCGGCTGGGTATTGTGGATGCAAGTGAGTGTCCGCCTACATTTGGTGTACCTTATGGATTGGTCATTGGTATAATCGCAGGTGGCAGCAAAGCCATTACCGAAGCAGTTGAATTTGCCGAAGATGATAAGCTACAGGGTTGGGCAGATCTCCAGGCATATAAAATAAATTCATCGGATGTTGTGATAGGCATTGCCGCCAGCGGAACAACTCCTTACGTCATTCATGCGCTGGAAAAATGCAGGGAAAATGATATTGTAACTGGTAGTATTAGCTGCAACCCCGGGGCGCCGATCAGTAAGGTTGCAGATCATCCTATTGAGATCGTAGTTGGCCCTGAATTTGTTACCGGTAGTACCCGTATGAAAGCAGGTACCGCACAGAAATTAGTACTGAACATGATCTCTACTACCGTCATGATCCAACTGGGCAGGGTAGAAGACAATAAAATGGTGAATATGCAGTTATCCAATGACAAGCTCATTGACCGGGGCGTAAAAATAGTGATGGAGCATTTAAATATCACCGACTATGAAGCGGCCCGCAAATTATTACTGCAATACGGAACTGTTAAAAAATTGTTGAATAACTACCACCCATAAAAAAATTTTGAAAGCATAACAGTAATGTAGTAAATTAGTACTCTAATTATAACCATAAAAATAACTCACTTATGAACATCAAATCTTTACTCACAGTTGGCTTTACCCTGGCCTCTTTAGCTTCTAATGCACAAAGTAACAAGGCGTATGCAATTACCGGCGATGGCAACAATGATTTTGTATGGATGAATATCCGTGAAGTTGACCTCGGTTCCGGGCAGGTTACAAAGACAATATTCCAGCACAACAAGTCATATTTTGTTATGACTGATGTTGCTACAAAAAAATCTATAGAACAAACAGCTACTTCGCAGGGAAATATCCGTGTTGGAAGGGATTATCCAACGAACAGCATGGTTGCTGCAGCAGCTTATGACAAAAATTCCAACAGGCTTTATTTTATACCAATGCGTATGGGAGAATTGCGTTGGGTTGACCTTAATTCAAAAAGTGAGAACACACAGTTTTATACACTTCAGTCTGATATTTTAAAGCAGGCTGCTAATGATGAATCAACAAACATAACCCGTATGGTTATTGCTGCTGATGGAAATGGTTATGCCATTACCAATGATGGCAATCACCTGTATAAATTTACTACGGGCAAATCTCCTGTTATTACAGACCTCGGAAATTTAGTGGATGCCGAATCAAATAAAGGAGTATCTGTGCATAACAGGTGCAGCAGCTGGGGTGGTGATATGATTGCAGATGCATTCGGAAAATTATATGTTATCTCTGCTACTCACCAGGTATTTACTGTTGATATCAATTCAAGGATAGCAACTCACTTAGGTGCTATTACAGGATTACCTGCAGGTTATACAACCAATGCCGCTGCAGTGAATACAGATGGTGAGATCGTTATCAGCAGCGCTGTTAAATTTGATGGTTACTTTAAATTTAAATTGCCGGCACTTGCTGCAGTTAAAGTAGAAGGTTCTGATGTTAAGTACAATGCTTCTGACCTTGCCGGTTCAAATTTATTGTTGCAGAAAGAAGCAGATGCTGCAAATAAATTCTCAATGGCAAATTCCAAACTTACTCCATTGAGTACAGCAAGCGAAAGCAAAGTATTTCCAAACCCAATAACAAATTCTACTTTCAGTGTATTTTTTGATGGTAAAAAAGAAGGTACTTATACCATTATATTTACAGACCTTGCCGGAAGGTCATTGCAAACAAAAGTTGTGAGTATTACTAAAGGTTCACAAACAGAAATCATAAACCTTACAACAAGACCTGCAAAAGGAATGTACATGGTAAAAGTATTGGATGAAAACAAACAAGCTGTTCTTACTGAAAAAGTAATGATACAATAAAATATTATTCGGGTTAATAAGTCGGGGCTACCTACCAGGTAGCCTCTTTTTTTAGGTCTGACCCTCTAGTCTGACCTAAAAAAAAACGTGGTATTATCACCCGATCACACTTTTTATAACCCCGGCCTTAAGGCCGGGGTTATAAAATACAACACAGTATCGGGCTTCAGCCCAAAGACAAATGATATTAGTCGGACAACAGTAACTTGAAAAATCAATTTAGGTCAGACCAATGGTCAGACCTAAATTGATTTTTCAAATATTTTATCAGACTTTTGTTTTGAAATTTTATTTTTAAGCATGCAGGACATAGAACCCTTTTATAACTGGCGGCATTTATACACAGCCGAAGAAGACAGGCTTTCTCCTTTCTATGGCCGTTCTTACAATGAATTTGAATATTCGCAAACCCTGTATAATTATTTCATACATCCGCAGTGGGACGATTTTGGTTCAAAGACTTTGTACATGAAGATTCTTTTTACAGACTATGAGCTGAATTTTGCCATCATTGAATTGATGGGTGAATGGAATGATGCCATTGAAAATGATATCATGACGATCAGGAGGGATATTACAGATCATTTATATAAAGCCGGGATCACTAAATTTATTTTAATAGCAGAAAATGTATTGAATTTTCACAGCAGCGATGACAGTTATTATGAAGAATGGAAAGAACAATTAGAAGATGACCATGGATGGGTGGTGGTGATCAATATGCCTGAACAAAGCAAGTATGATTTTAAAAGGGGCCGGCTGACCAATTATATAGAACTGCTGGAACTACCGCAATGGCGTACGCTAAAACCCGATGTGATCTTCCAGGTGATAGACAATGAAATGATCAAAAGGCTGGATTGAGTTATGCAGGAAGAATATATATCGCCGGTAACCTGCCTGCCGGTAGGAAGGGATGTTTAGGCGTTTTATTATGTTTTACATTTGTAATAGTATGGTGTAGTTTTCTCAAACATCTTTAATTTATTTTGTATTAATACGCCGTCCGGGCTACATAAAAAATATCAATATGTGCTGTTTTTGAATTTTCGTGCCTTATTTTTGTATGACATTTTATCAACTATCGCTATATGACCTGGAAACATTTTTTTACTTCCTCAATCGGTAAAAAATTTACAATGGCCTTTACCGGTCTTTTTTTAATAACTTTTTTAATAGTACATGCAGGGATCAATTCCTGCATTTTTCTTAATGACAATGGAGAAACTTTTAATACAGTAGGCCACTTCATGAGTCATAACTGGATCGTACGGTTCCTGGAAGTTGGTTTATTTGCAGGATTGATACTACATATTATTCAGGGCCTCATGTTGTGGAAACAAAACAATGATGCCAGGCCCATTGGTTATTATCAAAATAAAGCCAATAAGAACAGCAAATGGTACGGCCGTTCAATGGGTATATTAGGAACCCTGCTGTTGTTATTTCTTATCATGCACCTTTCTCATTTTTATGTTGGAACTAAAGTAGCATTGTATGGCGGCGACGTTCCCCATAATTTATATGAAGAGATGAAAGAAGTATTCAGTGAATGGTGGGTCGTTGCATTATACCTTGCCGGCGTGATCGCATTATTCTGGCACCTGTTTCATGGGTTTCAAAGTGCATTCCAGACTTTTGGTATCAATCATAAAAGATTTACACCGATCATTAAAACATTGGGTACAGCATATTCGGTCATTATATGCATATTGTTTGCATTGATGCCGCTGGCCCTGCATTTTAAATGGCTTGATTGATACTAATAACCACGGTCAGACCAAAGGTCAGACCGTTATAATACCAATAAACAAATAAACCATCACCAATATGGCTTTAGATGCAAAGATCCCACATGGCGAAATGAAAGAAAAGTGGGAAGATTATAAAGGACATGTAAAATTGGTAAACCCTGCCAATAAACGTAAACTTGAAGTGATCGTTATCGGAACGGGGCTGGCGGGAGCTTCTGCTGCTGCAGCCCTGGGTGAAATGGGTTATAAAGTAAAAGCTTTTTGTTTCCAGGATAGTCCACGCAGGGCGCATAGCATTGCGGCACAGGGTGGCATCAATGCTGCAAAAAATTACCAGAATGATGGTGATTCTGTTTTCCGGCTGTTTTATGATACCGTAAAAGGGGGTGATTACAGGGCAAGGGAAGGCAATGTACATCGACTGGCAGAAGTAAGTGCTGCCATCATTGATCATTGCGTAGCACAGGGAGTTCCTTTTGCACGAGAATATGGCGGGCTCCTGAGTAACCGTTCTTTTGGCGGAACACAGGTACAACGTACTTTCTATGCTGCAGGACAAACCGGTCAGCAATTATTGCTTGGCGCTTATAGTGCATTGGAAAGACAAGTAGCATTGGGTAATGTAAAAATGTATGCACGCCATGAAATGCTGGATGTAGTGATGATCGATGGAAAAGCAAGAGGTATTATTGCAAGAGACCTGGTTAGTGGTGAACTCGAAAGACATTTCGGCCACGCCGTGCTGTTATGCAGCGGTGGTTATGGAAATGTATTTTACCTGAGTACCAATGCCATGGGAAGCAATGTTACCGCAGCCTGGAAAGCACATAAAAAAGGAGCCTTCTTCGGAAACCCTTGTTTTACACAAATACATCCAACCTGTATCCCGGTTAGCGGCGATCACCAAAGTAAACTAACGTTGATGAGTGAAAGCCTCAGGAATGATGGCAGGATCTGGGTGCCTAAACAAAAAGGCGATAACAGGAAAGCAACGGATATACCTGAAGCAGAAAGAGATTATTACCTGGAAAGAAGATACCCGGCATTTGGCAATCTTGTTCCAAGGGATGTTGCATCCAGAGCTGCTAAAGAAAGATGTGATGAAGGATATGGGGTAGGTACAACCAAAATGGCTGTTATTGCTGAAATATATTTTTTACGAAGATTTGAAACCGGGGCTGCGTTCTTTTGTGCATACAGCAACT
>JANNBU010000402.1:0-5260 GCA_031385805.1 Ferruginibacter sp. | reverse complement strand
GCCTGCAAATGATGAAGGGATAAAATCGTTTATGCCCAATGGTTTTAGCGGTGTTATGCTTGCAGTGGCAAGTGTGTTCTTTGCTTATATTGGTTTTGATGCGGTTAGTGTACTGGCAGAAGAAAGCAAAAATCCACAAAGGGATTTACCAAGAGGAATGATATATTCTTTGGTGATCTGTACGGTCATTTATATTTTATTGACATTGGTTTTAACCGGTGCGGTTAATTACAGGAATTTTGATGGTGTAGGAGATCCGCTGGCATTTATTTTTGAACCACAAAACCTGAATGTAGGATGGATGCAATTCTTCGTAGCCATTACTGCGGTAGTTGCAATGACGAGTGTGTTGTTGGTTTTTCAAATGGGACAACCACGAATATGGATGAGTATGAGCAGGGATGGGTTGTTGCCGCCTGTATTTCAAAAAATTCATCCCAAATTTAAAACCCCGTCTTTTGCAACGATTGTTACCGGGTTGGTTGTAGGTGTTCCCATCTTGTTCACAGACAAAACATTTGTACTCGATTTTACCAGTATCGCAACACTCTTTGCATTTGTATTGGTTTGCGGTGGTGTATTATTAATTCCCCGCAAAGAAAAGCTGGGAGGCCGTTTTCATCTTCCATATATAAACGGGCAATACATTTTTCCTTTAATAGTTATTGGTTCTGTGATCATGGCATGGAGGCTTTCGGGAACTTATTTTACAGATATTATGAATTTTGATTTTAGTGCAGATGAAGATTTTATTGCCGGCAAAAAGACATTCATGGATATGGCAACACCCAATATTTCTTTGATAGTATTCTGGATCAGTGCTGTACTGTTGGCTATTTTTGCATTCATAAAGAAATATTCCCTTATACCTTTGATGGGTGTTATAACCTGTATGTACCTGCTCACCGGTATGTCGAAAAGCAATTGGGTTTGGTTTATCGGATGGTTGGTACTGGGAATAATTATTTACTTTCTATACGGCTACAAAAAAAGCAAGTTGGCTACTACAAATTAATTTCTTGCCACGAATGCACGAATAAAATACAATGAATTTTGGCTTTCATTCGTGCATTCGTGGCATATTTATTTAGTTGATTAACGGCACAGAGTACTATAACTTTGTGCCGTTGTTATTTAAAGAATTTTAGAAAATGAAATACGAAATCGGGGACAGGATCATTGTGCTGCATACAGATGAAGAGGGTACTGTAGTAGATATTATGAATGATAAAATGGTAATGATCGAAGTCAGGGGTGTACAATTTCCTGCTTATATGGACCAGATCGATTTCCCTTATTTTAAAATGTTCACTCAAAAAAAGCCGGTAGAAAAGAAAAAGATATATGTTGATAATATTAAGAGAGAAAAAGCTGTTGTAAAAGAAAAGACGGGCGATGGTGTATGGATCAATTTCATTCCCGTTTTTGATAAAGACGTTTTTGATGATGATGTGGTGGAAAAACTGAAAGTCTACCTCGTAAATCACAATAAAGAGGAATATGGCTTTACATACAATTTATTTTTTACCGGATCCAGCCATTTTGAATTAAAGAATACCATCAGGGGCAATAGTGATTTTTATCTGCACGATGTGAATTTTGAGGACCTCAGCGATAGCCCGAGATTTGATCTTGAATTCTCACTGGCTAATGAGAATAAAAAGAAAGCGCCTTATTATGAAACTTCATTAAAACTAAAAGGCAAACAACTCTTTAAAAAGATAGAGGAACTACAATTAAAAAATGAGGCGTCTTTTTCTTACGAATTATTCAATTCCTATCCTGATAAAGTTGAAGAAGAAAAAGTTGACCTGGGAAAGCTGGGCAATGCCGGATTTCGTATTTATGATGCATCAAAGACAAGAGAAAATTTAGCTCCGGCAAGATCAGTAGTTGACCTGCACATAGAAAAACTCACAGATAGTTGGAAATATCTATCAAACTTTGATATATTAACGATGCAGTTGAGTGCATTTGAAAAATATTATGAATTAGCTGTACTGCATCATCAACCTGAACTCATCATTATTCATGGAGTAGGCGAGGGAAGATTAAGAGATGAAATTCATGAACGGCTGCGGCATAAAGATGAAGTAAAATCTTTTGTAAACCAGTTTCATCATTCGTATGGGTATGGGGCTACAGAGATTTTTTTTAAGTAAGTAGGGAGTGGCTAGTGGGAAATGGAAAATGGAAATGCCGATTAAGAAATAGGTACGGGAAATAAAATAAAGCCAGCAATTTCAGTAGTCCTAAACTTCTAAACCCTAAACTTTCTAAACCATTACTTCAGCGGCCTCTTTTTTATCATTCCTCCCTTCATATCTTTAATATGACTCATCACAACAAAAGCATTAGGATCAATTTTTTCGATCTCCAGTTTTAGTTTGCTTACTTCAAGTCTTGTTATGATGGTATAAATAATTTTCATGTCGTATAATTTTTCCCCGCTTTTACCAAAACCTCTTTCTCCTTTGTAAACGGTGATACCACGGCCAAGTTTTTCGATGATCATTGTACGTATTTTATCCGCTTTTACAGATATGATGGTGACACCGGTATACTCTTCAATTCCCTCAATGATAAAATCAACCGTTTTTGATGCAGACAGATAGGTAAGCATTGCATACAATGCTGTTTCGATTGAAACCAACCAGGCTGCAACAGAAAAGATGATAATGTTAACGATCATGATCACATCGCCAATGGTAAGCCCTGATTTTTTACTCAGTGCAATTGCAAGCACTTCAGTACCGTCAATAACTGCGCCACCTCTTACGGCCATGCCTATACCAGCTCCTAAAAAGAATCCGCCAAATACAGCAACAAGTAATTTGTCCTGTGTTATTTCAGGATAAGGTAAAAGTGCAACACAGATCGCTACCGCAACAATGGCAACGGCTGTTTTTATGGCAAACTGCCTGCTGATGATATTATACCCAAGGATAATAAAAGGCAGGTTGATCAATACCAATAACAGGGATATGTTTATGCCTGTAAGTTTTGCAATCATTAGTGATATACCCGTGGCGCCTCCATCTAAAAAACCAGTTGGCAATAAAAAACCCCTTAACCCGAATCCTGCAGCTAAGACACCGATGCCGATCATAAAAAAATCGGCACTGAATTTTTTTATGATGATCTTATATTCGACGAGTTTTTTTGCATTACTATACGTATGCATATCACTGTCGGAAAGCTTCCCTTTAAAAATAACCCTGAATATGCTGATTCGTTTCTTTTTCATTGCATTTAAATATAAGCTAATTCCTTTGTGAAAGTTTATCAGGCAATGTTTAAAGCCGAAGTTTTGAAGTAGCCGGGGAATTATTCAACCATAATTTTTTTTGCAGCTTCGGCGCTTAGGTATAATTCTATTTTACCTTTTAGTTCTACCAGTAATGATTTGTCAAAGTCCTGAACTTCTTTTACAATAATAGTATCTGTTAAAGCTATTCCCTGTTTGTCTAAGTATTTAAGAAATGAAGCCGTATTATCAGCTACTTTCACCACTTTTACTTTTCTGCCGATTTCAACTTCAGCTAAAATTTTACTTTTTAGGATTGGGATTTTTCCATTTCCATCGGGAATAGGGTCGCCATGAGGATCAAAGTTTGGATTCCCCAAAAAATTCCCTAATTCGTTCAGTAATTTGTCTGATTGTATATGTTCTAACTGCTCCGCTACTTCATGTACTTCGGCCCAGGTAAAGTTCAGGTGTTCTACTAAAAAAGTTTCCCAAAGCCGGTGTTTGCGAATTACTTTAACTGCTGCTTTCAACCCTTCCTTTGTCAATTTTGCACCATTGGTACGATCGTATGATATCAGTTTTTTTTCATCCAGTTTTCGAAGCATCTCTGTAACGGATGCGGGATTGATGGTTAATTTTTCTGCGATCAACTGGTTACCAACCCTGCCTGTTGTATGAGTGGTAGCTGAAAAAATTGCTTTGAGATAATTCTCTTCCGTAATTGATATTATCATAATGACAGCAAAAATAACTTTCTTTTTTCAAGCAGGAGCATGACCAGTCGTTTTTATTTTATATTACCAAAAAAATAAAATTTGGATTCCCTAAATATTTTCGTTAGATTTGCCTCAGAAAAATAATAGGAATGAAAAGATCCCTGGTAGTTGTAAGTTTAATGGTGGCTTTGATCATAGTAGTAATTTCCTGCTCAAAATTTGAGCCACCCTTGCCTGGTGATGACGAAGTACTTGATGGTCCCATAGATGGGTTAACTAATGCGCAAACTATACAGCACAGCCGTGGCGATGCTGCATTTACCGACCAGGTATTTACAAGGGAAACAGGGCTAGGGTCAATTTTCGTAGCCACAAGCTGCGGCAGTTGCCATGCCGGGGAAGGGAAAGGCCATCCTTTTACAACACTCATAAGATTTGGACAAATTGATAGTACCGGTAACCAGTTTCTAAACCAGGGGGGGCCTCAATTACAGGATAGGGCGTTGCCGGGTTTTATACCCGAATCAATTCCTGCTACTGCAACATTTTCAAAATTTTTACCACCGGCCAACACGGGGTTAGGATTTTTGGAATTGATTTCCGATGCTGATATTATTGCCATGAGCGACCCTGATGATCTCAATGGAGATGGAATAAGAGGCGTTCCAAACTGGAATAATATACCTGCATTTATAACTCCCGATCCAAATGCCATAATTAGAAATGGGAAATATATCTGCCGTTTTGGAAAAAAAGCAAGCACTTATAACCTGCTACACCAAACGATTAATGCCTACAACCAGGATATTGGAATTACTTCTGTTTTTGAACCAAAAGATGTTTTTACCGGTTTGGATATTGACCCGGAAATATCAACCAATACAATTAACGATGTTGTTTTTTATTTACAAACATTAAGAACACCTATACAACGTAACCAAAACGATGCAGATATAATTATAGGAAAACAGCTTTTCATAAGTATCAATTGCTCCGGCTGCCACAGACCGGAATTGAGAACAGGCTTTTCACCTGTTGAAGGATTGAGCAACAAAATTATTTCTCCTTATACCGATCTGTTATTACACGATATGGGCGCCGGGTTAGATGATGGCTACACAGAAGGTACTGCTAAGACAAGCGCATGGAGAACGCCACCTTTGTGGGGTTTGGGTCTTGCTAAAAATTCCCAGGGTGGCCAATATTTTTTATTGCATGATGGCAGGGCAAAAAATATTGATGAAGCCATTCAAATGCATGCTGGTGAAGCTATGAATGCAAAAAATAATTTTAA
>JANNBU010000396.1:0-12103 GCA_031385805.1 Ferruginibacter sp. | reverse complement strand
CCACGAATTTGGGATCCAGTTTAAGTGCTTCATTGAGGTGTGTGATGGATTCACTGTATTTCCCTTCCTGTGCTTCTTCATAAGCGGTGCCATATACCTCACCTGCTTTTTTATTTACTTTATCGGGATCGTACCATTGGGCAGAAGTAATAAGGAATGAGAAATGTATAATAAGGAATAAGAAAGTGGGTTTATAATAAATGCGGATGTTCTTTTTCATTGTGGGATTTGTGGGATGAAGGTAGAAATAAAAAAGAAATGAGTAAGTTAAAATAAGTCTGAACCTGATCATTGATTATTGAGCATTGATTGTTGAGTATTTTCTTAATATTCAATATACAATATTCAATGTTCAATGCTCAATTCAGGGAACATGAATGTATTTATGTATCTGCAACGATAATTCCCATTGCGGGTGTTGCTTTATATATTCTATGATGAGCGGGGTAACGATCGCTGCTTTATCCCATTCGGGTTGTAAATAAAGTTTACAGGCAGGGGATACCAATGCTGCATATTCTTCGGCCCAAAGAAAATCGGATACATTAAATATGACAATCTTTAATTCATTTGCCAGTGGCAGGATGCCAGGTAACGGCGCTTTAAATTTCTTTGGTGAAAGGCAGATCCAATCCCAGTTCCCACTCAATGGGTAAGCGCCGGAAGTTTCAATATTTGTTTCAAATCCTGCTGCTTGTAATGCATTCGTCAATGCATCCAGGTTGTGCATCAAAGGTTCTCCACCTGTTATAACAGCAAGTTTAGCCCAGGTTTGCCGAACAGCAGATATTAAATCTTCAATAGTAAATAACGGATGTTTTGATGCATCCCAACTATCTTTTACATCACACCATACACAGCCAACATCACATCCGCCCAGGCGGATAAAGTAAGCTGCCCTGCCCTGGTGAAAGCCTTCGCCCTGTAATGTATAAAAATGTTCCATTACAGGAAGTTGCTGACCGGTATTTATTGCGATTGTATTCAATGGTATTTTATTAAGTTAAACGAGCCAGCCTGCGATCAATTATTTTTTTGCATGTATGCGTTGTAGGTATTCATGAGTAAAGCTGCAATAGTCATCAATCCAACGCCGCCGGGCACAGGTGTTATATAACTGCATTTGGGGGCTACATTTTCAAAATCCACATCGCCTTTTAATGCAAAGCCTGATTTTTTTGTTGCATCCGGAACCCTTGTTATACCTACGTCGATCACCACTGCATTTTCTTTTACCATATCTGCAGTAAGAAAAACTGCTTTACCGAGTGCGGCTACAATAATGTCTGCCTGCAAACAAATTTCTTTCAGATTTTTTGTACGGCTATGGCATACCGTTACTGTGCAATTTCCGGGGTTGGTATTCTGGCTCAGGAGCACACTGATGGGGCGGCCTACAATATTACTTCTCCCGATCACCACTGCATGTTTCCCGGCGGTTTCTATTTTATAATGTTCCAGTAACAGCATGATCCCGTAAGGGGTAGCGGGAATAAATGTGGGAAGTCCCTGCAGCATTTTCCCGGTATTGAGCGGATGAAAACCATCAACATCTTTAGCGGGATCAACAAGGTTAATGATCCTTTCTTCACTGATATGGGCCGGCAGTGGTAACTGAACCAGTATACCATCAATGTCATCGTTCCTGTTAAGTTCAGTTATTGCAGCCACCAATTCTTTTTCAGAAATATTTTCTTCCAGCCGGATCAATGAACTGATAAAACCTACCTCAGCACAGTTTTTGATCTTACTGGCTACATAAGTTTCACTGGCGCCATTGCTGCCAATGAGTACTGCTGCCAGGTGTGGTGTTCTTTTATTTTGTTCTTTGAGTAAAGCAAGTTTAACTTTTAAACTGTCTTTTACTGCCTGCGACACAATTTTTCCATCTAATAGCTCCATGGCGGCAAAATTAAATAACTAATGTTGATAAACCGCCAATAGGAAGATGCGGGATGCATGATACGTGATACGAGATACAGGCTTGAGCTTTGTTATAAATTTCGAACATGTATCTGGTATCCGGTATCCCGTATCTTGTATCGGTATTTTACCTAACTTGGTACCAGTAAACACATTGCTTTGAGAAAACTCATCACCTTCCTTTTAATAACCACCTGCTGCATTTACCAGCAATCATTTGCCCAATCACTTCGTTATTCAGTAAGTATGCCTTATATCAGCCTGGGAGCTTATAGTAAAAAACAGGCAGATGTTTTTTCATTTGGCAATAACCAGGCAGCATTGGCATCTGTGAAAGCCACGTCTGTCGGGATCTATGGCGAAAGAAGGTTTTTATTGAACGAAACCAGCTTGTATTCACTGGCGGCTGCTATTCCTACATCGCTGGGAAATTTCGGTTTGCAGTTAAATTACTCAGGCTTTAAAAATTTTAATGAAAATAAGATCGGGCTGGCCTATGGCCGTAGCCTTGGAAGCAAAGTAGATATTGGGGTACAGTTCAATTATTATGGTTATCGTATCCCGGCTTATGGAAATGCATCAACCATAAATTTTGAAGCAGGCGCTATTGTACATTTTTCTGAAAAGCTAAGCGGTGGCATTCATATCTATAATCCTGTTGCGGGTAAACTTGGTAAATCGGGCGATGAAAAACTTGCTGCTGCTTATAAGATGGGTGTAGGTTATGATGCATCTGAGCATTTTTATGTGAGTGCCGAGATTATTAAAGAAGAAGATAAACCCGTGAATGTAACCGGGGGTATTCAATACCATTTTAAAAAGCAATTTTTTGTACGGGCGGGTTTTGTAAGTGAAACAACGAGTGGGTTTGGAGGCGTAGGGATTTCCTGGAAAACCCTGCGGCTGGATGTTTCTGCTAATTATCATCCACAACTTGGTTTTTCTCCCGGCTTGTTACTTATTGCAAACTTTAAGGAAAAAAAATAATCAACACCCGTGTTTTTTTTGACCACATAAAAACATAGGGCACATAAGGGTTACTTATTATTGTATATATCTATGTTTTCTATGTGCCTATGTGGTTATTAATAATAATACTTCATGAAAAAAATATTTTTACTTTTTGTTTTTTTTATACTTCATGGGTTACTGTTTGCACAGGTAACAGAGCTTCCTCCAACTACCACCGAACAACAACTTGAAAATATCACAGAAAATAATGAAGACGCCGAAACCGAGGATGACTCATACCTCCAGGAAATGGCCCAGTTCCTCAAAAACCCGGTGAACCTGAATGCAGCTGATGAAAGTATTTTAAAGGACCTGAAAATATTAACGCCTCTTCAAATTAAAAACCTGGTTTCATATAAATCCATCCTGGGTAAACTGGCAAATATTTATGAATTGCAGGCAGTGCCGGGCTGGGACCTCCAAACGATCCGGAAAATACGGCCATACATTACCGTTACTAACGAAATAAACTTATTCGAAAGCATCAGTAAAAGATTAAGGGGAGGTGAGCATAGCCTGCTCGTTCGGGCTACACAGGTATTGGAGCGTTCAAAAGGTTATTTGATAGATTCATCTGTGGCAACAAATTTTTACCCCGGCTCACCACAAAAATTATTACTCCGCTATAAATATGTTTATAAGAACCTGTTGCAATACGGCATCGTTGCTGAAAAAGACGGGGGCGAACAATTCTTTAAAGGAAATCAAAAAAGCGGCTTTGATTTTTATTCTGCACACATTTTTATGCGAAACCTGGGGATCATTAAATCACTGGCCTTCGGAGATTATACCGTAAACATGGGCCAGGGGCTTACACAATGGCAAAGCCTTGCTTTTAAAAAAGGGCCCGATATAGCAGGTACTAAAAGACAATCGGCTGTTTTAAGGCCCTATAATTCGGCAGGAGAAATTAATTTTCACCGGGGTGTTGGTATAACTATCGGAAAAAATAACTGGGAAGCCACTGTGTTTGGGTCATTCAGAAAATTAGATGCAAACTTTGTACCCGGAGATAGTTTAACAAACGAGGATATTATTTCCTCCCTGCAAACCTCGGGCTATCATCGTACAAAAAGTGAAGTTGCCGATAAAAATATCCAGCGGCAAATTGCATTCGGTGGAAATCTTTCTTTTCAATTCAAACAACTTCATGTAGGCGTTAACGGCATACAGTATAATTTTAAATACCCGCTTTTAAAAGATCAGCAACCCTATAATGCATTTGCATTGAAAGGGAATAGTTTTGGCAATTACAGTGTTGACTACAGTTATACATTTAAGAATATGCATTTTTTTGGCGAACTGGCAACAACCGGTAAAAAAGGTCTGGCTTTTGTGAACGGCCTGCTCATCAGTGTAGCTACAAATGTTGATATGAGTTTTCTTTACAGGAACATCGCTAAAGAATACCAGTCATTATATACCAATGCTTTTACCGAGAGTAGTACTCCAACCAATGAAAAAGGGCTTTTCTCCGGCATCAGTATCAGGCCTGCACAGCAATGGCAGATCGATGCTTATGTTGACCTGTATAAATTTCTCTGGTTAAAATATGGGGTGAATGCGCCAACAACCGGCTCCGACTATTTTATACAGCTTACTTACCGCCCCAACAGGCAATTAGAAATTTACACCCGCTTTAAACGGGAATCAAAAGGGCTTAATTTAACCAGCAGTGATTTTGTGCTTTATCCTGTACTTAATCCACCTAAGCAAAACTGGCGTACCCAATTCAGTTATAAAATAAGCCGGGAGTGGACATTCAGGAACCGGGCTGAAATGGTATGGTTTAGCAAAACGGGCTCCGATCCCGGCCAGGGGTTTCTCATCTATGCAGATGTTATTTACAAACCCATGATGAAACCATTTTCAGCCAATATCCGCCTGCAATATTTTGAAACGGATGATTACAACAGCAGGTTATATGCTTATGAAAATGATGTTTTATATAGCTTCTCCATCCCGGTATTTTACGAAAAAGGGTACCGCTATTACCTGAATGTGAACTATGATCTGACCAAAAAGCTGACTGCCTGGGCCAGGATCGCCCAAACCATTAACCCGGATCGTAGTATTATTGGTTCAGGGCTTGATGAGATCAAAGGGAACAGGAAAACGGAGGTGAAGTTGCAGGTGATGTATAGGTTTTAGGCCTCACCTCTTTTGAGCCTCACCCCCAGCCCCTCTCCTTCTGAGAGGGGAGTATGATCACGATAATATAGAAAAGTATAGTTTTGGATGGGTTTAAAGGGATATTTGAGAATCCTAAAAAGCTTCAAAACGCTGTACAGGTAAAAAATCCTGCTTTTTTCATGATAGAAATTCCTGGGCTGGTTTGTTAGCACAAAAGCCCAATAGAAAGGAAATGCCTGCTCCCCTCTTCCTTTAGGAGAGAGCCTGTCCCGGTTTTTCGGGAGGTTGGGGGTGAGGTCAACAAGCCTTAATAGACCATTTAACCCCGCTCATCACAAAATTTTAACTTTTTTCCCTTACCGTGCAGCAATTCATATTTACCTCCTGTCCTTATATATGTAGAGGAACTGTTTTCGTAAAAGAATTTAACAATTTTTTTACGTTAACAAAATATCCTTACTTTTACATTTCATTAAACAAATAATTAATCGCACATGAGAAGATTTTTATCACTGTTTACAGTGCTTATGCTCAGCGGAGTATTGGCATTTGCACAAAGCCGGGTGGTGACCGGCACGGTTACCGATAATACTGGCAAGCCGGTACCATTTGCATCTGTTTTAGTTAAAGGTGCCGGTAAAGGCGTACAAACCAATGTTAATGGCGAGTACAGCGTTAAAGTAAATAAAGGCGATGTATTAGTTATATCGCAGTTGAACTTTGAAACGGTAGAAATACCTGTGAGTACAATGAACATTTATGCTACTTCGCTTGAATTAAAAACCAATACAATTAAGGAAGTAATTGTAACAAGCGCATTCCAGACAAAACGTACCTTAAGAAGCCAGTCTTCCAACGTACAGAACGTTAGCGCTGAAGCATTGAACACCGTTCGTGCGGCTGATGTGAACAACGCCCTTGCAGGTAAAGTTGCGGGTGCACAGGTTCGCAGCCAGTCGGGTGTGTCACTTGGTAAGGAAACAAAGATTCGTTTACGTGGTGAAAATGGGTTGCAGGCAGGTACTGGTCCTATTTATGTTGTAGACGGAACTGTTATAACAAACTCAAATGATATCAATACAGATGATGTTGAAGATATCACTGTTTTGCAAGGTCCCGCTGCTGCGGCATTGTTTGGTTCAGATGGTAAAAATGGTGCCATAGTAATCAATACAAAAAAGGCAAGGAAAGGGCAACCAGGAGTTGGTATTGAAATAAACAGCGGCGTTACTTTCGATAAGATATACATCACTCCAAATTACCAGAATGCTTATGCTGGTGGTGCTGATGGAGACTTTACATTATACAACTACAAAGCGGGTGATCCAATAGGATGGAAAGCGCTTGATGGTAAATACTACCACGATTATACAGATGATGCCAGTTGGGGTCCAAGAATTGCCGGCCAGGAATATATTCCATGGTACGCATGGTATCCGGGGTCTGAATATTCTTTCAAGACAGCTAAATTAACACCTCAGCCAAACAACGTTAAAGATTTTTACAATACCGGTATTACAAAGACTAATAATGTCAGTTTTTCAAAAGCGGGTGATAATTTTAATTTCAGAGCCTCTTATACCAATCTTGATCAAAAAGGATTGATACCGGGTGAATTTATGAAGCGTAATACTTTCAACACGAATTTCTCACTTGACGTTACAAGCAAACTGACTTTTGCTGCAAGTATTAATTATATAAACCAGAAAAGAAATACCGAAGAAAATGACGGTTATTCAAACCAGTCTTCCGGTTCATTTAACCAGTGGTTCCACAGGGAAAATGATATGAAAATAATGAAAGAACTGCGTGGGTTAAAAACCAATGATGGGATTTATGCAAGCTGGAACCATGGTAACCCTGGTTCTTATGATCCATCCGAGCCGGTTAAATTTTATGGTGGTAACTATTGGTTCAACTTTTATACTTATTTTGACCTGATTCAAAATCCTGATTCAAGAGATCGGTTTTTCGGAGACGTTTCCTTGAAGTATAAGATAAATAACGACCTGACCATTAAAGCAACTTACCGTAAGCAACAATTAAATACTGATGGATATTCACTTTATCCGCAGGAACTTGAGAAAAGTCAAACACAATCTACTTTTAATCCTTATGAAGGAAACAGTAAGGCTGCTTATGGTACTTACTCTACTTTGAGTAGTCGTCAGAATATCGAATTGCTTCTTTCTTATAGCAAAAAAATCAGGGATTTTGCAATCAATGCAAATGCGGGTTATGATAATCAGAAAAGAAGGGATAGAAACTATTTTGCCAATACAATTGGAGGATTGAGTGTACCTGGTCTTTATTCACTCGCTAATTCAAAAGATCCTATTAAAAACTCAGGTAGAGCTGATGGAGCTATTGAAACAGTTACAAATTTCCAAAGAAAGGGCTTGTTTATAAGGGCAGATTTGGGGTATAAGAATTTTGCTTTTATAGAAGGTACTTACCGTAGAGATTATGCATCTCCTGAGCCTTTTGGTCATTATATCGATACCAAATCGGCTGGAGTTTCTTTCGTATTCAGCGATTTTGTTAAGAACAAATCTATTTTAAGCTATGGTAAGATCAGGGCTTCTATTGGTCAGATTTTAGATGGCTTAACACCCTATCAACTGAATGCGACTTATAAACCTGATCCTAATCCATACATTGCGAATAATATTAATAATATTATATTAACTGAACCTAATAGTTTGATCGATCCGGGATTGGCAGGTTCTGTAAATACTGAAAAAGAGATCGGTTTTGAAACCCGTTGGTTAAAGAATAGAGTTGGTCTTTCTTTCACTTATTGGGACAGAACTAATAAAAATTTCCCTGTAAACGTAAGTATTCCTGCTCAAACGGGATATACAATTCTTACTGTAAATGGCGGTGAAATTGCCAAAACAGGTGTTGATGTGCAATTGTTTCTCAAACCAATTAAATGGAAAAATTTTGAGTGGGATATTACTGCAACATGGGGAAGATTGGTTAAAAATGAAGTAGTTTCTATTAGCCCGGGTATAACAAGGTTAGTGTCTGCATCAGGTGCTTTCTCCGGAAGCTCTTCTGCTTATACAGTTAGCCAAATTGGTAAACCATGGGGCCAGATGTTTGGTGGTGGTATTAAGCGTGATAGCGCAACCGGTCAACCAATCCTTACTGCCGGTGGATTGTTCATTAAACAGGATGATGTGAATTTTGGTAGCGTATTGCCTGATTACACAGGTGGTGTTCAGAGTACTTTTACGATCTTCAAAAACTTTACAGTTAATATCAATATAGATTATCAATATGGTGGTAAGTTCTTTTCTTTGTCTGATTTCTGGGGTTCATTCTCAGGCCTTACTTCACGTACAGCAGTGTTGAATGACAAAGGAAATTCAATTCGTGATGCGGTGGCCGATGGCGGTGGTGTACACGTAAGCGGTGTTGATAATACCGGTAAAGCGGTTGATTACTATGTGGATGCTCAAACTTATTTTCACCAGTTCAGGAATGCAAATATTTCTGAAGCAAGTATCTACGACCTTAGTTTCGTTAAGTTAAGGGAATTCAGCCTGGGCTACAAATTGCCTGTAGAAAGAATGGGGATCAGCAGGTACATCAAAAATGCCACTTTCTCAGTTATAGCACGCAACCCTTATTTGTTGTGGGCTAAAACAAAAGATTTCGATCCATCTGAGATCAGTGGAGTTCAGGGTGAAGATGGCCAGTATCCGGGAACAAGATCTATTGGTGTGAACCTTAAATTAGGATTCTAATTACCAATCTGAGTCGATCATTAAAAACCTTTAAATATTATAAAATGAAACATACTTTTTTTAAATCTTTATTTATCCTCTCAGCATCAGTTTACATGCTGGCAGGAACCGGCTGTAAAAAGCTGGAAGATTTTGGAGATACTAATATTGACCCTAATGGTTCTGCAAATCCAATTCCGGGTGCTCTTTTAACGAGCGCTGAGGCAGCAATAGGAGGAGTGGTATCGGGTACAGGAACCGGTGGTACAAAGGCTGGCCTTTTTGCCCAGTATATCTCTGAAACCCAGTACACGGATGCTTCTTTATATGCCGAACCTAAGTTGGACATGGGCGGTACTTATTCTGGCCCGTTGATGGATCTACAGGTAATGATCAATAAGAACATTGATCCTGCAACAAAATCAACTTCACTTACACTTGGTTCAGGCTCTAATGCTAACCAAATTGCAGTTGCTACTATTTTAAAGGCTTATTATTTATGGACGCTCACTGACAGGTGGGGTGACATTCCTTATACAGATGCTTTGCAAGGCGCCGGTAACCTGAGTCCTGCATTTGATAAGCAAGAAGATATATATACACATTTGCTTGAAGATCTTAAAGCTGCTATTGCAGGATTTGATAACGGGCTTGCTGTACAGGGAGATATATTGTATGGCGGTGATCAAACTAAATGGAAAAAACTTGCTAATTCATTGCGTATGCTGATATCATTGCGTATGAGCAAGATTTACCCTGCTCCCGGCGATTATGCAGCGACAGAATTTGCATTGGCATATAATGATATTGCCAATGGATATATTGCTTCCAATGCTGATAATCTTACTTTGAAATACCCCGGTGCAAGCTATAAAAATCCCTACTATGTCATTTATGACGGTCGTACAGATTATGCTTTCTCTAAAACAATCGGGGATATTATGAGCAACATGAATGATGGTCGTAAAACCGCTTTTAAAGCTTCAGGTAGTGATTTTCCTTTTGGTCTTGAAAGAGCAGATGCAATTAATTTTGGATCTTATGCTCAGTTCCTTGAACCTTCTTTTCGTACAGAAAGTTCAGGAGTTGTAATTGTTAGCGCTGCTGCCAGCCTGCTTGCTGTAGCCGAAGGTATAGAAAGGGGTTGGGTAACAACCGGATCTGCTGCCGCAGCATATAACCAGGCAATCGCAGAATCTTTTGCACAGTGGGGTGTAAGTGGTGCTGCTGCTTATGCTTCCGGCCCTGCTGCCAATTATACTACTGGAATTGGAGGCGGCACGGATATAGGAGCAAATGCTTATGGTTCAATTGTTAGGTCTAAAGCCGTTACTGCAACACCTATCGAGCGTATTTTTCTACAACGCTATTTAGCTCTTTATCCTGATGGTGTTCAGGGTTGGAGTGAGTGGAGGAGATCATGCCCTGTTGGCAAAGATACCCTTGGAATGCCGGATTTACGCCCTACAACTTACGCTACCAATGCAGATGCAGGAAAGTTGATACCCAAAAGATATGTATATGCAACTGCAGAATACAGTTTAAATCCTACCCAGGTTGCCGCTGCTGTTGCTCGTTTAGCCGGTGGGGATAAAATGAATTCACGCATCTGGTGGAACCCATAAAACTGATTTTAATTGCATACCGTTTTTAGCGGTATGCAATTTCATAATATTCCAACAATTAAAAATTACACTGATATGAAATATTTAAATTTTACAAAACAACTTGCTGCCGTAGCAGTTGTTGCAACTATATTTACGGCCTGCGATAAAGCAAAAGTTGCTGACCCAATCGGCGACAGGGGACAAACGGTTGTAAAAGTACTTGGCGGCGGACCTATTGATTTAACCGCAAGCCCGATAATATTACCCCCGGTTTCTAAAAAACCTGTTGATTTTGTTCCAACCCCAACTACACTACTTGTTTTTGATGTACGCAGGGATATTCCAAACGATATAGAATTGGGCAGGGTAATGCACGTTACTGTTAAGGATGATACTGCAGCTGTAACTGCTGTAGATCCCGGCTATATACATTTGGATCCAACCTGGTACACTGTTGGTTCTACTACTCCTAAATCAGGTGGCGATCCGGTCACTCATGAAGGTGGAATTTATGATGTAACATTTGCCGCAGGTGAACATGCCAAGCCAATTTATATAACCATTCCTAATGCTACTCTTTTGGATCCAAGTTCTTATTATGGATTGGGCTTTACCATTACCACTACAGATGCAAATGGGGTAATATCTGACTCAAGGTCTATTGTAGTTGAGATTGGTGCAAAAAATGCCTGGGATGGCATATATATGATGAGTGGTACTTTCTTAGATGTTTCTAGTGCAGGTGCTGCTTTTAGCTATCTTGGCGATCAGCAATATTCGTTGGTAACCGCTGGTGCAACTACCTGTAACGTTATTAATGATGACCTGAATGGTGGTATACCCGGTTATCTTTTCAGTAATGCCGGTACGGGAACATATTATGGCAGTTTTGGTTGGGTTATCTCATTTAATCCTGCAAGCAATGCAATCAGTGACCTTCATAATTATTATGGAGATCCAGCAAATGCTCCTACAGTGGGTGGTAACCCTGGTTTAGGAACCGGTGCCCCACTTTATCAGTCAGCTAATACACGGAGGGCGGTTTTGGATCCTACTGGTGTAAATGCGGTACAAGGAAATAAAGATATTATCATCAAGCATTTGATGTACCAGGCTAATAACGCTACTTTTCCAGGTCCACGTGCTTACTTTAATGATACATGGACTTACTTAGGACCAAGATAATTTTCATATCAACTTTATATTTTCAAAAAGCTCCTCCTGCAGGAGCTTTTTGTTTTTATCTTTGTTTCAAAATAATTTATATGAGCAACCCAGTTGAACAACCGGCGGCATTGAATATTGAAATATCAGAGGAAGTAGCAGAAGGCACTTATGCAAACCTGGCCATCATAACCCATAGCCATGCAGAATTTGTAATAGACTTTGTAAATGTAATGCCCGGTACACCCAAGAGTAAAGTAAAGAACCGTATCATACTAACCCCTTTTCATGCAAAACGTTTTATGAAAGCCATGATCGATAATATCAAAAAATTTGAGGCATCAAATGGGAATATACAGGATATGGAGGCAGTGGAAATACCTTTTAATTTTGGAGGGCCGGCTGCTCAGGCATAGTTCATAGTTCATAGTTTATAGTTCATAGTTCATAGTTCATAGTTCATAGTTCATAGTTCATAGTTCATAGTTCATAGTTCATAGTTCATAGTTCATAGTTCATAGTTCATAGTTC
>JANNBU010000389.1:0-1578 GCA_031385805.1 Ferruginibacter sp. | reverse complement strand
CAGTTCTGGGAAGTTTACCGCATTGATGAACTGGCAACATCATTAAAAACTGCCGATGATAACCTGCACAATTACCTCAATGGTATTGCAGCCGGTGATACCATTAAAGACAGTACAAAAGATAAGCTTAATCAAAACCCTTTCATGAGGGTAATGAATCCTATCGATGTGCAAACGGATAAGAATGGTAAACAGTTCTTTGCTGCCGCCATTGGCCGTGTTGCTTTACAGGATACGGGTTTATTCTTCAACTACATGAACAATGATGTTGTACGTTCTGCCTTTCCTGCAAATATGAAATTCCTTTTTGGTGTGGAAGAAAAATCTGACAAAGGCAATCTTCGGTTTCTTCCATTATATGCAATGAAAACAATTCCTGGTTCAGAAAAAGCTCCATTGGAAGGTGATGGCGTAGATGAAGCAAAACAAGATTATGATGAACTGGGCCGTCCTGCTATTAAAATGCAGATGACGAGCGTAGGCAGCAAAACATGGGCAAGGCTGACAGGAAAGAATGTAGGCCGTCCTATCGCAATTGCTTTGGATGATATCGTTTATACCGCACCGAATGTGAATGGTGCTATTGAAGGAGGCAACTCTGAAATATCAGGAAATTTTACTGTGGAAGAAGCACAGGATCTTGCAAATATTTTAAAATCAGGTAAATTAGATGCACCGGCAAAAATTGTTGCTGAACAGGTTGTTGGACCAACACTTGGTAAAGAAGCGGTTCGTGGTGGCGCTATGGCTTTTATCATTGCATTTGCAGTGATATTTATCCTGATGCTTGTTTATTATAACACCGGCGGTTGGGTTGCAAACATTGCATTGATATTAAACCTGCTGTTTACTATTGGTGTACTTACTGCACTGGGCTTTACCCTGACTGCTGCGGGTATTGCGGGTTTGGTACTTACCATCGGGCTTGCAGTAGATACCAACGTAATTATTTTTGAAAGGATAAAGGATGAACTTACAAAAGGAAAATCCTACCAGCAGGCTGTAAACGATGGTTATCAACGTTCACTTGCACCTGTTATTGATGCGCACGTTACCTCCTTGTTAACTGCCATTATACTTGTTTACTTTGGTTTGGGCCCTGTATTGGGATTTGCAACCACGCAGATCATCGGTATCATATTATCATTGTTCTGCGGTATCCTTGTATCAAGGTTGATCACTGATTTCTGGACAAATAAGAACCGTCACTTTAATTATTTTACACCACTTTCAAAACGAATATTTAAACACGCAAGTTTCAAATTTGTAGAATACAGGAAAGTAGCTTACGTGATCTCTGCATTTGTATTGTTGGCTGGTGTGGGTTCATTCTTTTATGGTTTCCACGAAGGTGTTGAATTTAAAGGAGGACGTAGTTATACCGTATTGTTTGACAAATCTGTAAAAAATGATGATGTAAGGGATGATCTTAAAACTGCTTTTGGTGATTACCCGGTAATTAAAACGATCGGTGATGGCCGGCGTTTGAACATTACCACTTCATTTAAAAAAGGTGAAAACAATGTAGATAGTATTGTTGAAACAAAATTATATGAAGGGCTAAAAAAAGCATTGCCT
>JANNBU010000363.1:0-13436 GCA_031385805.1 Ferruginibacter sp. | reverse complement strand
CCCGTTGAACTAAAACTACCAGAAGCACTGGTGCCCGTTAAACCCGCACCCCTTGTTAAAGTAGAAAAGGTAACATTGGCAAGTGTTCCTGTTGCTGTTACAGAAGCAGGAGTTCCACTTAGACTGCACATTTCCCATCTGCCCATGGTTCCCTGGCCTAAACTATATTGCGTAAACAATAATGTAAAGAAGAGGGCAAATAAATTACACATACTTTTATGCGCCTTTATGAAGGTTTTAAAAGAGTGACTTTTTCTTGTTGCGGGAATGGTTTCCGGCAAGGAGGGTGTAAACGTGTTCATAATGTTAGTTTGAGGTGATAAAAACGGTAGCATATTTTTATTTTATATTCGGTGTTTACTTGTTTACTATTTTCAGAATCCTTTTAACTTTCTCCTGTTTTACCAATGCACATATATCATTCATTACATAGTTGCCTATATATGAAAAAATACAAACTGTTTTACGTATGTCAGGGGATATCAGTTACGGATTCATCAAAGGATGATGCTATTGGAAAGCATGGTTTTTGGAGGCGATTGGTACTAATTAAGATCTGCCGAAGCGTTATATCTGTAAACAGATGTACCTGGTACGGGATCAATAAAAAGATTTTGGAATAATAGGTGGTTTTGGAAAGGATGTGGTGGTTAGAGGTAGTTGTAAGTAACAACGAAAGTATATCGTGTTTTCCGAAAATCCAAACTTTTAGCAGGTTTTTTATTTCTTTTTAAAAGAGGGAATACTATAAAATACTATAAACCTGATGGTTAGGTTTCAAAAAAAATCCGGGGAAATCCCGGGAAAAATTAGTTAACAAGTTGTTATTTGTGTTATTTCTCAGAAATCAATGCCGGTTTATTCAAATACAGGTAGGGGTTAAATTCGGGAAGCATTTTACGTAAGATGAAGGGGATCATTTCATTGTTATGTGATATGGCTTCTTTTTCAAGATCATCCAATAATGCCAGGAATTCTGTATTTGATTTACTGCATTTTTTCGCTTTTAAAATTCTTGGGTGGTCGGTTTCTATGAATTCTTCAGAATCTTTGAATAATTCCTCAAACATTTTTTCACCGGGCCTCAATTGCGTTTGAATGATAGCGATGTCTTCAATAGGTTTTAACCCTGCCAACTGGATCATCCTGGTTGCAAGATCCATGATCTTAACGGGTTTGCCCATATCAAACAACAGGATATCACCCGACTTTCCAATCTTACCTGCTTCCAAAACCAGTTTAGATGCTTCCGGTATCGTCATAAAATACCTTGTTATTTCAGGATGGGTTATCGTGATCGGGCCTCCTTCATTTATTTGCTTTTTAAAGGTTGCCACTACTGAACCTGCAGACCCCAGTACATTGCCGAACCGGGTTATTATAAACTGGGTTTTCGCATTTTCATGGTCACTCAAAGCCTGGATGAACATTTCTGATATCCGCTTTGTTGCCCCCATGATATTGGTGGGGTTAACCGCTTTATCAGTAGAGATCAGTACAAATTTCTTTACATTATAAAACAGGGAAAGTTCGGCGATGAGCCTTGTACCAAATACATTTGTAAGAATGGCTTCACAAGGAAAAACTTCCATTAACGGAACATGTTTATAAGCAGCTGCGTGAAAAACAATATCGGGCTTGTGATTGGAAAATACTTTCTTCATCCTGGCCTTATCCCTTACCGAAGCAATTTCAATCTGCAGGTCAAGGTTTCGTTTGTCTTTGTTTTTGAGTTCATATTCAAGGTCAAATAAACCTGATTCAGACTGATCCAACAGGATGAGTTTTTTGAACTGAATTTTAGCAAGCTGACGGCATATTTCACTGCCGATTGATCCTGCGGCCCCTGTTACCAATACCGTTGCATTCTGGTAAGTATCCTGAATGATATCATTTGGTAGAATGATCTCATCTCTTTCCAATAATTCTTCAATATTTAGTTCTCTTACCTGGTTCTTTTGAAACAAGCCACCAGCCCACTGGCTGGCGTGAGGGATCACATTTATTTTTATATTCAGCGGGGCACAAAGGTCTGTGATGGCAATTTTACGTTCAACAGATAATTTATCTATCCCGATGAATACCTGGGTTATTCCTTTGTCTTTTAATAAGCCTGCCAGTTTTCCCCCGGATGCATTGTATATAGGCAAACCCTCCAGGTTCTTACCGATCTTGGAAGGGCTGTCATCGATATAACCGAGCACGATCGTATTGTTTTTTGTATCCTGTTCCAATACTTTTTTGGCTACCTGGCCCATTGCGCCGGCGCCGTATATAAAAGCTTTGTATGTAACAGCAGGTTTTGATATTGCTTTAAAATAAATTTCCTTTACCAGTAACCTGAATGATACCAGGATAAATATTACTCCGAATAAATTAATAAAAAGAAGGCTAAGCGGAACCGTTTTAGCAATAATATTATGGCTTACAATAAAGTAAAAAGCAAGCCAGCATGCAAACTGTAATACGGCAAATTTCACGATCCTGATAATATCATTGATCTCAGAATACCGGATAATACCTTTATAAATGGGGAAAACACGGATGCAGATAATGAATATGGCAGCATTGATAAGTAATACGGGTAAAAAATCAATAACATGAGGAAGCTCAAATAAAAAATGACGAACCAAAAAATAAGAGAATAAAAATATGCCTGTAATGAGGAGTAAATCGCAACTAAAAATAATCCACCGTGGAGCAAACTTGTTTAATATCCGTTTAGGCATGGTCTGTTATTTGTTATTTGGTTTCTCACCAGGCTTTTAATTGGTGCCTTCACGGAACACAGTTTTGTAAAAAATATAGTTTAACTATATTTTTGTTCAGGGTTCGACATTTATTCAAAATAACGGGGAAGATTATTTTTCATTAGAATAGCGAAATACAATTTACAAAGTTATTTCAAATTTTCATTTTTATTTTATTTTTTTAGTCGAATGATGATTACAAGCTCTTTGTAGTAATCCTACTACAAAGAGCTTGCGCCTCCTGTACCCCGGCGCTGATATATGTTGATACTATTCCCCACCTGGCCAGGCATTAAAGTAGTAAATAATACCGATTGCCTCATAAACAAAAATTAAAATCTAACGTGTTGTGCTATTAAACTCTGAAACCCAGTAATGACACCGTCTTCGACAAGCTCAGACTGACAGCATCTGTCATGTTGAGCTTGTCGAAACATAGACAGAATGCGGATTATCAAAAATGAAATCATTTTAATAGCACAACACGTTAAAATCTAATTGGTATAAGATCATTTATTAATTAAATATGCCCCGAATCCGGGGCATATTTCCCTGACATTTTCGTGCCAGGATGGAAAAACAGGTTAATTAAGCAGCCTTATACTGGAAAGATCGTTTTAAGTATTATTTTGAAATAGTTTACCAGGCTCCGGTTTTCAATATAGATCATATTCAACTTAAGTTTTTCGGGCATAACTTCTTGTATATATGTTTTTTCAGGATCTGGTGACTTTGCCAGCAATTCATTTTCTTTTTTATATGCGATGGAAGCCATATCGGTGATGCCCGGTTTTACCAACAATACCTTTTTCTGCAATTCATTATAGAGGTCAACATATTTCCGCACTTCCGGGCGTGGGCCAACAAGACTCATATCGTTCAATAGTACATTGAACAATTGTGGCAATTCGTCTATTTTATATTTTCTGAGGTAATACCCGGCATTTGTTATACGGCTATCTCTTCCGCCCACAGTAAGTAATCCTGCCTTATCTGCATGGATCTGCATGGACCGGAATTTTAATAACTCAAAATTAATACCGTTAAGGCCTACCCGAATTTGCCGGTATAAGACAGGGCCGCTTGAATCAATTTTGATCCATATAGCAACAATGATCAAAAGCGGGGAAAGGATAACTAATCCGAGGAACGAAAAAATGATGTCAAATAAACGGATCATGGTTTTATAACAACTGTATATGCATTCGCAACAGCTTCTATAATATACTCAACCTGTTCTGTACTGAGTTGAGGATAAATGGGAAGGGATATTTCTCTTGAATAATTATCAAAAGAACGCGGGAAATCTTTGATGTCATAACCAAGTTTTTTGAAAAGTGTAAGCATCGGCATTGGTACAAAGTGAACATTTACCGCTACGCCGGTCTTGCTGATCTCATCAATGATCGCATCACGCTGTGATTCTGTGATACCCTTTATCCTAAGTGCATAGAGATGATAAGAAGAAGTACGTTTCCCGTCATCCTGCGGCGGCAACTGCGCCCACGAAAGCCCGGAAAATGCTTTTGAATACTGGTCAAAAACCCTTTTACGTTCTGTCAAAAGATTGTGATCGTATTTTCTTATCTGGGCTAATCCAATTGCAGCACATACATCCGGCATATTTATTTTTAATCCGAGATCAATGATATCATAGCGCCAGCCCCCGGCTTTTGATTTTGAAAAAGCATCTTTTGTCTGGCCATTCAATGTCATCATTCTTAAATACGCATACTCTTCCTCATTATTAAAAGGGGCAGGCAGGTTTATACAGATCACACCACCTTCCGCAGTAGTAATATTCTTTACTGCATGAAAAGAAAAAATGGTGATATCGGTGAGTACCCCTGTTTCAACCTGGTTTACTTTCGCACCAATAGAATGGGCGGCATCAGATAAGATCAATATCCTTCCCAGTTTTTCCTGGTTCTTATGTTTGCTGATAAATTTATTTCTAACTACAGGCTCATTGACCAATTGGTTGATGGATTCATAATCACAAGGCCAGCCTGCAATATCAACCGGCATAATCACTTTTGTTTTTGATGTGATCTTTTCCCTGATGAGCCCAATGTCTACAGTGAAATCATCATTGATATCAATCATAACGGGTGTACCTCCACAATGCAACACTGCCAGGGCTGTTGCACTATACGTATAAGCTGGTATGATCACTTCATCGCCGGGACCAATACCAAACCATTTCAGCATCAGCATGGCACCGGATGTCCAGGAATTTACACACAATGCCTGTGGAGCACCGCTGAGTTTTATCACTTCCTGTTCCAGTGCTTTTACTTTTGGTCCTGTTGTGATCCAGCCGGATTGGAGACATGATACAACTTCGTCTATAATATCCTGGTCTATATATGGTGGGGAAAAAGGAATGTTCATTTTTTATTTTTATTTAAAAAGGCCTTTCAAAAAACCGATCCCATAAGAAAGATGCAATGTTAGAAATGAAAGGAACCCAAATAATATATCTTTTACATTTGAAAATGAAGCCGACAAAATCAATAACGCCCCAAAGAAATAAATAATTAATGGAACAATGAACAACCAGTGCCATAATAATAAAAGAGGAAGTACCAACAGGTAGACCACAAACCCGCCCGGAACTAAGTGCCGGATACGCATACCCGATCTTACTTTTTTTAATACCATTGGTTTATAAAGTCCGTAATAATAATACTGTTTCCACAAAGATGCCAGGTCTTCCCGTACATAATAAACAGATTCCATTTCGGGTTCCATCATTATTTTATATCCATGATGGTTGAGCCTGTAATGGAATTCATCATCCTGGTTCCGGATCAGTGTTTCATCAAACAATCCTACTTTATCAAAAACCTTCCTGTTGTAAATGGCCATTGCCACACTATCAACATAACTTCTTTTTTTTGAAGTGCGGAATTCCGTATCTCCCACTCCGAATTTAGAGCTCATGCAAAATGCGATGATTGCTGCTTTGCGGGACTTACCTTTTTGTATCAGCGGACCTCCAACTGCATCTGCTTCTCCCGATCTTAATATTGCCAGTCCTTTTAGAAAGTAATTATCTGGATATTCTGCATGTGCGCCCATTAATGCAATAAACTCGGAGTTTGTTTTTTTATAAGCCAGGTTAAAGCCATTGCTTACATACCTTGCCTCGTTGTGTATTAAAACAATGTTTGCATATTTATCCTGCCAGTATCGTATTTTTTCCAATGTGCCATCAGTGCTTCCGCCATCTATTAAAACGATCTCCTTGTCTAAAGGAAAAGTACCGATCACAGATCGTATAAGTGAATCTATGAACTTTTCTTCATTGTAAACCGGGAAACAGATCGTGAGCGAATTCATGATATTTTTTTGTAATACCCCATGACTGTGGTATTACTTTCTTCGGGCGTCCAGCCCATTTTTTCGTAAAACTTCCTTGCCCTGTCATTTGTTTTATAAACTGATAACCGGGCGTAATCGTACCCCTTTTGCCGGGCCAGTTCGATAAATTTATCCATCATAGCCGGTGCTATCCCCTTGCCTACAGCCTCCTTTGATACACCTATGCCTACCAGTGAAATGATCTTACCTGAATATTTTTGCCTGGTGGTTTCAATAAATTTATTTAACCCCAGCATTGTTTTTGACCGAAGCCATACCGATTGCAATATTTTTTTGTGAAAAAAGATCCATGGCCTTTTGATCATTTCCACAGCTGCAATGCCCAACAGGCGTTTATTCATAGTTCCCTGGTAACCCCAGCCGGCACCAACAATATAACCACACACATTTTCTTTATCATCTATTCCCACAACATTAACAGCTCCATCTGCCATGATGAACCAGTAAAGAAATTCACGGATATAGCGTTTACCCAGCAATACATTCAGGTGATCTTTGAATGCCCATAAATGCAGTTCTGTAACCTTATCAAGGTGATCATTATTAAATATTACTACTTTCATGTTCCGTTATAGCATCTTCAAAACTGGTGAATGAATATCCTTTTTGTTTACAGAGATCAATGATCCAGGTAAACCATTTCATGTATAACGAATATGCCGGGTCGAAAAGCATGTCATGAAAATTGATCGTAAAAAAAGGAACATTGCTTTCTGCTGCCTGTTCCAGTTTTTCTATAGTATATGCTTTTGCCTTTTCAAATGTTTTATGTTCCGGGCGCACGCTGTAAACATCCATAATTGATATTGGAAATTCGATCATATTTTCTACCTGGTAAGGCTTTGCAATTTCGTAATCGGTACTGTCGAATGAATAACCGGTTGCTGCAAGTTTATTGCGTGTACCTGCATCATTGCGCAGGTAATGCATCCTGATACCGAATTTGTTTAACCCACTTATTTTTTTGAAAGTATCAAACTCCTGCTGCATGGCTGCAGCGTCATTGTAAGCCATTCCATGAACCCCGGCGCTAAAACCATTGTCCAATAATTTTTCAATTACCGGTTTTGCTTTTGCCGCTTTATAAGCAACACCCAAACCCGGTTGCATGACAAAAAAATAGGTGGCAGGAATATTCATTGACCTTTCAAAAGCCATGAGTTCCTCCAGCCGGTTTATTCTTTTATCAGTCCGGAAGTTTATGCGTGCAGTAAATGTCCTTGCGTCAATTACACCGGTAAGCAACAATTTCAATGACCTTACCCAGAGTTTGGCTATATAGAGATCCTTAAAAAAGTGTTCAGACCAATAAAGATGATCTACATCATGAGATACGATGATCTTCAAGTCAATGATTTTAAAATGCTGATGATCTGTTGAGATGTAGTTCCATCACCATAAGGGTTAACTGCTTTAGCCATCTGGTCATACAAACCATTTTTATTTTCAAGCAATGCATGAAGCTGAGCAACAATGACCGCTTTATCCGTACCAACTAATTTTGCGGTGCCGGCTTCAATGCCTTCCACCCTTTCCGTTACCTCACGCATTACCAGTACTGGTTTGCCCAATGCAGGTGCTTCTTCCTGTATACCGCCGGAATCTGTAAGAATGATAGTGGATTTTTCCATCAGCCATATCAGCCGTGGATAGTCAAGTGGTTCAATTAAAAATATCCCTGCTACCCCTGATAATTTTCTGTTCACAACTTCTCTCACATTTGGATTGAAATGAACAGGATATATGAATTGAACATCAGGCCGGTTGTTCTTTATTTCAAGAATGGCATCGCAGATATCTTCAAATGGTTTTCCGAAACTTTCACGCCTGTGGGCCGTGATCAATACGATGGGTTTTGAAAAGTCAATGTATTCAAATTCATTTTTAAAGTCTATTTTCCTGTTCTTCAGGTTTTCAAGTCCCAGTAATAAAGCATCAACCACAGTATTGCCAACCATCCATACGTTCTTACTGATATTCTCTTTTGCCAATGCACTTTTTGCCACGTTGGTTGGTGCAAAATGATAATCAGCAATAACGCCGGCCAGCCTTCGATTGGCTTCTTCAGGGAAGGGTGAAAATTTATCGCCGCTGCGCAAACCTGCTTCCAGGTGGGCGATCGGAATCTTTTCATAAAAGGCGCAAAGGGCTCCTATAAAAGCTGTTGTTGTATCACCCTGTACAAAAACAAGATCAGGTTTACAATCATCCAGCACTGGTTTCATTCCTGTTAGTGCGGCAGCTGAAACATCAAATAATGTCTGGTTGTGTTTCATCAGGTTAAGATCGTAATGAGGTGTTATTTCAAAAAAATCCAATACCTGTTGAAGCATTTCTTTGTGTTGCCCGGTAATGCATATACGCAAATCGAAATAGGTGTCTTTTGCAAGTAATTTGATGAGAGGAGCAAATTTAATAGCTTCGGGGCGTGTGCCCATTATGATTAATATCTTCATGTTGTTATTTGTGTAACCAGAGATGACATCTTTGCTTTGTGATTATGCAAAATAAAGGCTACAAAAGATGTCATCTCTTTAGAATCAAAAAGATGTCATCTCTTTATAAAACTCAAAATACTTTTTTCCAAAATCCACACTGCTGAAATTCATTTGCATATTTTCTGCAGCTTTTTTTCCGATCGTTTTTGCTTCGCCTGGATGATCAATTGCCCATTTCATTTTTTTGTATAACCCGTCTGCATCATTGGTATCACAAATAATACCATTGATCCCATTGTTGATGATCTCGGGAATACCACCCACTCCATTTGCAATAATGAGATTGCCAGTTGCAGCGGCTTCCATTGCAACATTAGGCAAACCTTCTTCCAGGCTTGGGATTAAAACCACATTTCCGTTACGGTGAAAGTCTGCAATACCGGCAGGATCAATTTTTCCAATGACATTTACTCTTTGGGGTTGTTGTAATAAAGATCGCCATTCTATTACCATTGCAATGTCGGAGTCCGGACCTGCAAATAAGAGTTTGATCTTATCCGTTTTAATTTCTGCATCTAACTTTGACCACGCAGCCATCAGGTTCAATCCCCCCTTTGTGTTCCTGCCATGTGTAAAAGTTGAATAATCGGGTAACCCGCCAAGAAAATAAAACAGCAACCCTTCAGGTTTATTTTTTGCAGGAAAAAATTTTACGGTATCAACACCCCTGTAGATGACTTTACCTGCTGCATGTTCGCCAAATAATTCTTTGAACCGTTCTTTTAATGCATTGCTATTAAAAGAAACAGCATCGATACTGGCCTTCCAGTTTCGCATCCATCGCTTCTTATAGAATTGTATCAGATCCTGGTTCAAATCGCCACCAATGAACTGCACAAGGAGTTTATAGGTATATTTTTTTTTTAGCCATGAAGCAAAAACGCCCAGATTCCCATCGCTTGCATGAACAATATCAGCTTTTCTTAACAATGAACGGGCATACAATAAAGTGAAGAAATAAAATAACCGGTTATTAAGATGGTATAATTTACTTTCCCATACCGGGCTATATGGAACACAAAGAATGATCCTGGTAAATCCGTCTTCTGCTATCCGCTCATAAAATTTTCTTCCGGGTTTATATATCCTGTAATGAATAACTGTCAGGCTTACATGATCTTTAATAGCAATCGCAGCACGTTGGTTAAAAATGCCGTGTGAGGGATTATCAGCAGTTGGATAACCTCCGGCCAAATAAACAACCTGTAATTGCTTATCGCTCAACTTAGTTTCTTCTTTATTTTAGCCTTAAGCATATAAGCCCCTGCCTTTGCCCTTTTGGAAGGAGATTGAGCATACGCAGCAAATCTTTTTGAATATGCCAATAATTTTTCATTTCCTGCTATACCGGACAGGGCTTGTAACTGGCAGATGTGAAGATTATGGTACATAGCACTTGCGATGTACAATGGTTTTTCTACCCAATACCAGCTCCAGAATCCATTGTCAAAATATTCTATTGAATCAATGAGTGCATTTATCCCGGTATTCAAGTGTTCTTTCACCCATGCTTCCCCCGAAATTTTAGCCAGGTCTGATAACCCAAACAATGAATAGTTATGGCCATTCAATATCATCTTACCACCCTCAAGATACCAGGGAGCATTATTTTTTAAAAGCTTTCCTCTTACTCCATTGTGCCCGTAAGCAAAACCAAAAGGGATAGCCATTTTTAAAGCGGCTTCCAGGTACATTTTATTTTCAGTAAGACAATAGGCCCGGCATACCACGCTGATGCTTTCTCCCTGGTTCATGGCACATGGTATGCCATTGTCCTTTGCATCGGTATCATAATCGAGTAACATCAATGCGCCATTGATCCTTACTTCGGCCATGCCTATCAGGTAGTCGGCTACTTTTATAACATGATCAGCATGTTCCTGTTTGCCTGTATTTAAAAATTCTTCCCAATGAGCAAATGCAAAAGAGCACATGCCCGTGCAAAAATGAACGAGTTCTCCTGCTTTGGAAGGGAACATTGGTAAGCCGACTGCATCAAAGTCGAGGTAATGACCCTGGGATAATCTATCCCTGAATGAGAGCGGGTAATATGAGATCGCATATTTACTGCGCTTTTCCGGATCTGTTAATTTCCAGTAATCCGGCGTATCCACCCAATACATTTTAAATTTTTGTAAGAAGTCGCTCATATATAATTTCGTAAGACCTCACCCTGCCTACCGGCAGGCAGGCCCCAACCCCTCTCCAAAGGAGAGGGGCTTGAATAGCTTTATAGTTAACAGACCAGGAATATCATCTTTAATTTACATCCAGCCGGCCATGCTTTGATAAGTAATGTAAGAAATAGGCAAGGCTCAAATATACCGGCATGATATCAGGCCTTGAAGTAATTATTTTTTCATCGATTGGTAATTGAAACTGTTGAATGGTTTTTACAGATTCCATGAATACGGGATACTTATCTATAAGCTGGTGAAAATCTTTATTCCCTGCAGCATCAAATTTCTTATTAAGTTTTCGCTGGTATAACCTTGCTGGTGTAAATTCCTTGAATAAGTATTTCAGTTTTTTTTTGAATGGCTCTCCTTCCGAAAAACTATAGCCATAGCCACTTTGAACAGATGCCAGCCGGGGATCCATTTTCCTGATCATGGCCTGTTGGAAATTAAATGATATTCCATGGTGTGGCAATGACCTATATGCAGTTCTTGTCAATTGCCTGTCGATGAATGGTGTTATAAAATGGGCCAATACATTTTCAGCATTGGTACGTACACCCATCAGGCTTGCCACATAAACTTCATTGTAATACTTCTGAATGTATTTTTTGGAAAGTTTTTTTGTGTCTGCAGGCAATCCTAATTTCTTCAAAAGTTTTTTCTCCAAATATTCAAAATAGTCATGCTCATATTTTAAATCTGTAAAACATTCGCCCGACAAATGATACGCCATTGCATACCGGGTAAAATATTTCAAGCTCCAGTTTGATACTTCCATGTGCCATTCATTCCTGTATTGTTCGCCGCCTATACCATTTATGCCAAGTTCTTTATCGCCGAGTATTGCCGTACGATGCCCGATCGTATGGTAATCCTCCATTAGAAAACAATGCATGCGGATATGCCCGTCATAAAAGAACAATGATTTTTGCAACGTATCTTCCAGTTGTTCATTGGTTTTATCTAAATGATGTTTTCCTTCAACAATCCGTAACGGCACATTTGCTTTTTCAGCCACTTTTTCTGCTATTGTTAACTCCAGGTCTTTTGATTTTCTCCAGAATGAATGTATTTGAAAATTCTTAAAATATTTTTTTATCTCAATAAGCATCATACGGCTATCATGCCCTGCCGTAAGCCCGGAATCAACTCCGTAATTATCTCCGAAATTTTTGATATCGCTGAAATAATGATCGATAGCAGCAATCTGCGTATTCACAGATTCGTCAAATGTTGTACCGGCAGGTTCAGGAAAATCCATTAAGGCTTTATCTTTCAGTACTGCTATATCTCCTATTGAATCTGTTAAACTGATCTCCAGGCGTATTATTTCATTGAACAGTGTATCAGGGCCGATAAGCCTTCCACAGGTAATGACTTCAGTTGCAGCCAATTTATTCAGGGAAACCTTATTCTTTAATCCGAAAATTATTGCCAGAAATGAGTTTGAAATTATTTGTGCTTCCCTATCAAAATAAATATTGAAAATGCCTGCCTGGTCGGTTAATATTTTTATTTCAGTTCCATCAGGAGACCAGATCAAACCATAACTCCCTCTTATATTATTGTAGTTAAAGGAGTTATTTTTCAGGTCTTGCATGATCAAACCCAAACTTTCTGTCAGGTTATGAGATTCCTTGTAGATCGCGGTGCCCGAACAGATCAACATTGCTTTTCCTTCAACAATAAAATGATCTTCAGCAGATCTTATTTTTTTCCAACTCCATAATTTCCAGTCACCAATGGAAAATTCCACGGGAGAACTTAATCCCATTGTTTCAAATACTTTCAAAGCCGGAACAGGGGAAAAATCATTATTGGATCGTTTCGCTAATAAAAAAGCCCCCATTATATAACCTTATAAAATTTCATGAATTTTTCTATCTGCGGATTCTTTTTAAAACCGCCGTGCAACTGGTGTACTTTAAAACATGGCCCGTTATTTCCTTCCAGCAAAACAAATCCTTTTTCATTTTCCACCACGATCAGATCCCAGCCAATGATCTTAAGGAATGAAACTGAGTTAGCAACTTCAAGCATGGTTTCTTTTATTTTTTCCCAATTGGGAATTACAGAACCGCTGATGGGTTCATTGGTTTCGGGATGATGCGTGTACCATACTTTTTTACTTTCAGTGGGGATGATATAAGAACCGCCGCACAATACACCTTTATCCAGATCAATATCAACCGTGATACCACCCACTGCAAAATTATCTACCGGGAAAGAATGTTTTGTTCCGATGCGTTGTACCGCATGTGCAATAAAAGCTTTATTGGTATCAGGATCTATCATGGTAAGTAACCGGATCGTATTGGTCGTTGACGGATAAAATCTTTTTGAATAATCTGCCTGGTAAACCATCGGGCAAATAATATTAAAATCAAGACCGGAAGCATATTGTTTGAAATCATCCCTGCTTTTTAAAACACCATTTATGAAAATCATCTGAGGGTCATCTGAATTTTTAAAAACATTTACTTTACCGCCTCTTGAACCCCCAATTGGTTTTATAATGATGTCGGCTTTTGTTTTTATATAATCCCATACATCATCAAATGTTTTAAATACTACTTCAGATGATTGTGGTACTATTTTATTATTATTGATGAATGCAAAAT
>JANNBU010000279.1:0-2449 GCA_031385805.1 Ferruginibacter sp. | reverse complement strand
GAACTTTGGAAATTCATCAAACCCGCACTTTCACCCAAAGAAATAAAATATGCAAGAGGAAGTATTTTATTTCTTTGGGTTTCCCTGTGTTTCTTCACAGGCGCTGCTTTTGGCTATTTCCTGCTGGCTCCTTTTACTTTTAATTTCCTGGCAAATTTTACACTGGGTTCTGCTGGTGCTTATAAATACATGCCAACACTCGATGATTATATTGATACCCTTAACAGTATCATCCTCGGTTGTGGGATCGCATTTGAATTACCCATACTGGCTTATGTATTGGCGAAGATTGGTATCATTTCTGCAAAATTTTTAAGAACATACCGCAAATATGCTTTTGTGGTCATATTAATTGTTGCAGCAATCATTACCCCATCTCCAGATTGGACAAGCCAGACAATCGTTGCAATACCATTGCTTTTCTTATATGAAATAAGTGTAATCCTTTGTGCCCGTGTAGACAAACGGAAAGCCAAAGAAGAAAAAGAATGGAGCTGATTTAATGGATAATTAAATAATTGATAATTGATAATGCGTTAATTTTGTAAAAGAGACTAACCAATTAGACCAAATTATTAATTATTAATTACTAATTATTAATTAGCCCCATGTACACATTTGATAAAACAAAACCCATTGCCATAGGATGCGACCATGCAGGTTTTGATTGCAAAGAAGACCTGATTTCTTTTTTAGAAGGCGAAGAAATGGTTTATGAAGATTTTGGCACATACAATAAAGATTCTGTTGACTACCCTGATTTTGCACATCCTGTTGCTTCTGCCGTTGAAAACGGCAGAGCTTCTTTCGGAATTTTACTTTGCGGCAGTGCAAATGGCGTTGCAATTGCAGCAAACAAACACCAGGGCATAAGAGCAGCTATCTGTTGGGGCGAAGAACTTGCAGAACTTGCCCGCAAACACAATAATGCCAACATCATTTGTATCCCCGCAAGATTTGTCAGAGATGGTGATGCAGAAAAAATGCTGGATGTTTTTATGAACACAGCATTTGAAGGCGGAAGACATAAAGCACGTGTTGAAAAGATCCCTGTTTAATATAGATACACAGATGACGTGGGTTAAACGGATATCTATGTATTTTTATTTTTTATCAGGCTATTGTGCTGCTATTAAGCTTTAGTGGTGTCACACTCTTGTACAGCAGCTCTTTATTCAGCTGTACTAAAAAGCTTACTGAATAAATCCCATAATCCATTAACTCTTCATACCAATCCCGCCGCTTATAAAAAAGAATATTATTGCATACACAGTTTTATTATTTTGCTTAAAATAAATTACGTATTATGAAGAGGCTATCGTTCATTCCTTTATTATTTCTCTGCTTTCAAATAGCTGCACAAAAAAATGATGCGGCTAAATATGCCTCGGGCATCAGAATCAATAACCTGAAACAATATTTAACTGTTATTGCAAGTGATTCAATGGAGGGCCGTGAAACGGGCACCGAAGGCCAACGGAAAGCGGCAGCATATATTGAAAAACAGTTTAAAGCAATAGGGCTTAAAACCGCCACAGGAATGACCGGCTACCAGCAATTCTATCCCTTATACAAGGACAGCCTTATTAGCAGCAAATTACAGATCGGTGATGCTGAGTTGCTGTTTGGTACCGGTTTTGTAAGCCCGGCAAATACAAACGAAACTGGAAATTTCAGCAGCAAAGAACTCGTTTTTGCGGGATATGGTATCGAAGACAGTGCTTACAATGATTATGCATCACTTAATGTAAAAGGAAAAACGGTGATCATCTTTTTAGGAGAACCAAAACGGGATGGAAAATACCTGATCTCGGGAACTACTAAAAACAGCCAATGGACCTATCCCGGTTTATCAAAAAAAATAGCACTTGCCGCAAAAAAAGGAGCCGCCGGTGTGTTGATCATTAATCCTGTGGTGGAAATCTTTAACCTGCGCTATGTTGAAAACAATAAAAAAACAGCAGTTTATTATCCAAGAAATACTGAAGGTAAAATGTTGAATTATGCAATACTGAGCCATGCAGTGGCTAAAAATATTTTAGGTGCCGATACCGACAGTTTGATAAAGCAGGCAAAAAATGGTATCCCGTTTGAAAAAAATCAGTTGTCGGAAACTGTAGTTAAGATATCATTCAATTATGATAAGCATCGCACAATAATTAATGCAAGCAATGTTATCGGGGTCATTGAAGGAACCGATAAAAAAGATGAGTACGTTTTTCTTACGGCGCATTACGATCACCTGGGAATGCATGATGGAAAAATTTATCCAGGTGCTGACGATGATGGCAGCGGAACGGTAGCAGTTATTGAAATGGCCAAAGCATTTCTCAAAGCAAAAAAAAAGGGTAAAGGGCCCCGCCGTACAATGGTATTCATGACCGTTAGTGGTGAAGAAAAAGGGCTTTTGGGCAGTGAATATTACAGTGATCACCCGGTTTTTCCTTTA
>JANNBU010000265.1:0-2148 GCA_031385805.1 Ferruginibacter sp. | reverse complement strand
GTAAACAGTCCCGGTGAAATTAAGAGCAATGGTAATATTGATTGTGGTGAAAGTGGTTTGTCATTGCGGATGTTTGCAGCAATTGCTGTATTAAGCAGCAATGCTATTACATTAAATGGCGGCGGCAGCTTAGTAAAAAGACCGGTACATTTTTTTGATGAAATATTTCCATTGTTGAATGTACATGTAAAAACGACTGATGGATTTTTACCTGTAAGCCTACAAGGGCCATTGATTCCGGTAAATATCTCTATTGATGGATCTATGAGTTCACAATATTTGACCGGACTTTTGTTTGCCTTTGCAAAAGCAGCAACAGAACCGGTGATCATTACTGTGAACAATTTAAAGAGTAAGCCATATATAGATCTCAGCCTGCAGATGCTGGAATATTTTGGATATAATGTAAGAAATGAAGGGTATTCAAAATTTTATATAGAACCTGTTGAGCAAAGAGAAAGAAAAATTATTTATTGCACAGAAGCTGACTGGAGTGCTGCTGCTTTTTTATTGGTAGCAGGGGCTATTGCCGGCGATATAAGATTAAAAGGCCTGGATATTTATTCAACACAGGCCGATAGGGTTATCATGGACGTGTTAGTAGATTCAGGCGCAAATATTACCGTGGATGGCACTTGTATTTTAGTGAACAATACGCATACATTAAAACCATTTGAATTTGATGCGACAGATTGTCCTGACCTTTTTCCGCCATTGGTTGCACTGGCAGCATATTGTAATGGGGTATCAATTATAAAAGGTATTTCCAGGTTAGCAGGTAAGGAAAGCAACCGGGCGGAAACATTGAAAGATGTATTTGGCAAAATGGGCATTGAAATATTATTGAAAGAAGATGAGATGATCATTCAGGGAGGAACAGGTGTTCAGCCAGCAGATGTATCTTCGCACCATGATCACCGGATCGCCATGGCTTGTGCTGTTGCGGCATTGGGTGCATCGGGAACTATTATGATCAGTAATGCTGAAGCAGTCAATAAATCCTATCCTGCTTTTTATGATCATTTGCAAATGCTGGGGGCTTCAGTATCTTTAACCAATCAATAAAAATCACAGGGATGAATAGTTTTGGAAAATTTTTCAGGATTTCAATTTTTGGGGAATCTCACGGGCCATCTGTTGGAATTATTATTGGCAGTTGCCCGGCAGGGTTATCATTGAGCATTTCAGATTTTGAAACAGATATTGAAAGACGAAAAGGCGGCATACAAAAAGGAACTACCCCAAGAAAAGAAGATGATAACCCAGTTTTTTTATCGGGTGTATTTAATGGAAAAACAACCGGTTCCCCGCTCACAATTATTTTTGAAAATAACAATACCAGTAGTGCTGATTATGAAAAGCAACGCAATACACCCAGGCCCGGGCATGCAGATTTTGTAGCGTCAAAAAAATATGGAGGCTATGAAGATTATCGTGGTGGCGGGCATTTCAGCGGAAGGCTTACGGTATGCCTGGTAGCTGCGGGTATCATTGCAAAAAAAATACTGACATCATCTCAAAATGAAAATAATAAAATAAGTTGCCATGCAACAATTACAGAAGTTGGTGGTGAAAAGGATATTGAAACCGGTCTGCAAAAAGCAATAGATGCAAAAGATAGCATTGGCGGAATTGTTGAATGCCGGGTAGATGGGTTGCCTATCGGTTTGGGTGAGCCGTTCTTTGATTCTGTTGAATCACTTATAAGCCATGCAGTATTTGCCATACCTGCCATTAAAGGAATTGAATTCGGTTCAGGATTTGTCGCCGCAAAAATGAAAGGCAGTGAGCACAATGATGCTTTGGAAAATGCAGACGGTAAAACACTCACCAACCATGCAGGTGGCATTGTTGGCGGGCTGACCAATGGCAATCAACTTGTTTTCCGTGTGGTGGTTAAGCCAACATCTTCTACGCCAAAAGAACAGCAAACATTAAATATCGACTCAGGCGAGATTGAAAGCTTTTCCGTTAAGGGACGTCATGATCTTTGTATTGCTTTGCGGGTGCCGGTTGTACTGGAAGCAGTTACGGCATGTGTGCTGGTTGATCTGCTGATGATGGAACAGAAGATCAAAAGAATAATTAGTAATTAGTCGTCCCTTAATAATCTCTTTAATCCACAATTGACAAGCATTTGAGGATAAA
>JANNBU010000262.1:0-7911 GCA_031385805.1 Ferruginibacter sp. | reverse complement strand
GGCCGGTAAAGAGATAGTAAGGCCATTTCCCAATGTTACATTACCACCTGTTGAACCGCTTACATTGCCCACATTTGTTTTGGGAATTAATTTTATCCTGAAGAATGCAGCTTTACCGGTTGTGGCCGCATAAGTTTTAATGCCATTGAAATACCCGCTTTTACTAACGGTTACTACTGCTGCATTTTTTACAACTTCAACATTCTTTACTTCAAAGAAACCATATTTATCAGTGTTGGTTGTCATGTTGCCAAATTTTACCAATGCACCCATCACAGCTGCATCATTTTCATCTGTAACAAACCCGGAAACGGATGAAGTTACTTTTGTTGTAAAGTCGGGAAATTGGAAATCAGTACTTGCATGATCAATATCTTTCTGGCAGGAAAGAAAAAACATACATGTAAAAACACAAAGGATCAATTGACGGAAATTGTTTTTTAGGGTAATCATGATTTTATGTTTTAAGTGGATAAAAAAATTTGTACAATTATTAGATGATATCGTTTTGTATTCTGTTGCCTTCAAAAAAAAGAATTTCTTTTTTTACTTCGATACAACATTGTTTTAACAGTAATGATTTTTTTGGTTGCTGTAAGTTTTATTGTTACATGGTCAGACGAGGGCGTCAGACCATGTAACAATAAAAAAAGGCTCCCGTTTTTCACGGAAACCTTTAATGGATACTATAAAACTTAAAAATTTCGCCGCACTCTGAAACTACAAACAATATTATATGTGGTTGGTGTGCTGTTAATTACTGTTCCGGTGATATTACCACTAATGAACTGGCCAACTGCACCATATTCAGTGATATTGACAGTGCCTGTTGTAGTACCCTGGCCAGTTGTAACATGATAGAATGAAAGCAGGGTTTGTATTGTTCCCACACCGATTCCCGCATTACTAAAAGAAAAGTTTACTGTGCTGCTGCTATTACCTGGTGAATAGCCATAAATACTGGATTGTAAAGCAGTGCCGTTACCACTATGATATATACTATCGGCCGGCGCAGTTAAATTAGTAGTTGTAGTTCCACCATCTGTTGAATAAGTAATGTACTCCTGGGTTGATACACCGCAAGCCTGTAGGTTACCCAATACATTTGGTCCAGTAACCAAAGTGTGATAAACTGGTGAACTTTGCTGTCCGCCAGTAACATCTTCTGCAATAAAAGTCACATTTACGGAACTGCTGTTACACAATGTAGCGGTGAAATTAAATGTACCTGTAGCTGATACGGGATACCTGTAATACCAGTTATTTTCCAACATGATGATATAACCATTTGTAACCGGAGCATTGCTGCAATTGGTTACTGTTCCGGAAACAGTTGCTGCATAAAGTGCAGTATTTACTGTTATATTACCCAGGGAAATATTGGCATTTGTTGTTGAAAAATTCTGTGAATATAAAGATGTTCCGCAGGCGTAATAACTGAATACTTCCAATAATAAATTAGCATTATCGGGTATAGCTCCTTCAACAAATCCCGAAGAATCTGTATAACCATATCTTGCGTTAGCCGGGTTCCCTGCAACCGAAATTTTTACAATTGCAAAAGGAACGGGTGAGCCCGAAGGAGTTACAATTGTACAATCAAAATGTACATAGTTATTTGGGACATCACAATTCCAGAAAGAGAAATGACTTACTTCACCTACATAAGTATTTCCTGTTTTTGTAGCCTCGCCTTCCTGTTTCCACAAGCCATTTGTTTCATCAAATGACCATAAAGGAATGGTTGCAGGTGCTGTTGCAAGTATGGATGATGGAATATTTAAAGTAAGTGTTGCTTTTTTTCCGGTAGCAATTTGTAATAACTCACCCGATGCCCCTGTAAGTTCTACTGCTGCCATACCATAAGTGGTCAATGTTTTTAATGAACCATCTGTTGCAATTCCACGAAGGTCGCCGGGCATGGTTTCATTCAGGTCTGTTGCAACCGGGTTGATCCAATGTGCTGCAACACTAACGGTACCAGTGTACGCAGCGCCGCTTCCTGCAGTTACCACTCCATTGGCTGGTAGTGCAATGATCAGTCCGTTGGTTAATATAACGTTGCCGCCTGATCCGCCATCGATCGTTCCAACATTTATTTTAGGAATTAATTTGATGCGGAAGAATGCAGCTTTATTTGCAGTTGCGATATAAGTTTTAATCCCTTTAAAATAACCGGATTGGTTTACCGTAACCACAGCAGCATTTTTTACAACCTGCACATTCTTTACTTCAAAATAACCGTATTTGTCTGTGGTAGTTGTAGTGCCTCCAACAGATACATTAGCGCCCAATACTGCTACATTATTTTCATCGGTAACAAATCCGGAAACGGATGAAGTTACTTTTGTAGTCAGATCAGGGAGCACAAGATCGGTGGTTACATAATCAATATCCTTCTGGCAGGAAAGGAAAAGGATACAGCCAAAAACAGCAGTTAGTAATTGACGGAAATTGTTTTTTAAGGTGATCATTTTTTTGAAAATTTTGATTTATACGATCATAAGATGATATGAGTTTACATTCTGTTGCCTCAATATAAAAAAAATTCTGTTTTTTGATACAATATTATAGTTAAATCACTGGGAATGAATTGGTACTGGTTAGAAGAGGAATTGATACTGGTCAGACGAGGGCGTCAGACCAGTATCAATAAAAAAGGTTCCCGGAAAGCCGGAAACCTTTACCAGGAACTGTAAAACTTAAAAACTTCGTCGAACCCTGAAACTACAGACAATATTATGAACAGTATTGGGTGGCGTGCCTTCTGTTACTGAGCAGGTGAAATTACCTGCGATAAACTGGCCAACGGCACCATATTCTGTAATCGTCACATTAGCCGGTGGGTTAACGGTTGTCTGGGAACTTATTTGTGAACTATAAAAGCCCACTAAATTTTGTACACTGCCCACGGCAATACCGGTATTATTGAATGAGAAGTTGATGCCGCCGATTGGTGCACCGAGGTTTGAATTTGCTCCTATGTATGTTACACCACTTGTTCCATTACCGCTGTGAAAAATTGAATCTGCAGGTGAGGCATAAGTAACGGCTGCCCCGGCATCAACAGTATAAGTAATAAATTGCTGTGTAGATATTCCGCAGGCCTGCAGGTTACCAATTGCATTTGCTCCCGGTGTAATGGTTACTGATAATGGAGTACTTTGTTGAAGCCCTACATTGTCTTCAGCAATTAAAGTAACGGCTGCTGTACCATTACATAAAATAGTAGTGAAATTAAATGCCCCGGTATTGCTCAACGGATACCTGTAATGCCAGCCGTTCTCCATCATAATAATATAACCATCCGTTACGGGGTTATTGGTACAATTTGTTACCGTACCTGAAATTGTTGCTATTGCAGAACTTGTAGTGACAGTAAGCACACCCAGTGAAAGATTTACATTTGTTGTAGCAAAATTCTGTGAATAAACCGGAGTGGTGCAATTATAACTGGTAAATACTTCCAGCAATAAATTAGCATTGGGAGGTACTGCACCACCAACATAACCCGAAGAATCTGTATGACCGTATGCTGCATTGGTAGTTCCCACAACACTGATCTTTACTAATGCATAAGGTATTGGATTTCCTGCATTGTCTTTAACAGTACAATTAACCTGTACATAATTATTTGGGACATCACAATTCCAGAAAGAGAAATGACTTACTTCACCTACATAAGTATTTCCTGTTTTTGTAGCCTCGCCTTCCTGTTTCCACAAGCCATTTGTTTCATCAAATGACCATAAGGGAATTGTTGCAGGTGCCGTGCCCATAATAGAAGGTGGAATAGTTAAAGTAAGTGTTGCTTTTTTTCCGGTAGCTATTTGCAATAACTCTCCCGATGCACCGGTTAATTCTACTGCGGCCATGCCATAAGTGGTTAAAGATTTTAGCGTGCCATCAGTTGCTATTCCACGAAGATCGCCGGGCATGGTTTCATTAAGATCAGCAGCAACAGGGTTGAGCCAATGTGCTGCAACATTTACTGTGCCGGTATAAGCGCCGCCACTACCAACAGTTATCACGCCATTAGCAGGTAAGGCAATGATGAGCCCGTTAGATAATGTAACATTACCTCCTGATACTCCATTGATCGTTCCAACATTTGTTTTAGGAATTAATTTGATACGGAAGAAAGCAGCTTTATTTTCAGTGGCGATATAAGTCTTAATGCCTTTAAAATAACCAGGTTGATTTACCGTAACCATGGCTGCATTTTTTACAACCTGCACATTTCTTACTTCAAAAAAGCCGTATTTATCTGTGGTAGTATTAAAGCCCCCAACAGATACATTGGCGCCCAATACTGCAACATTATTTTCATCTGTAACGAACCCCGAAACGGATGAATTTACTTTTGTTGTAAGGTCTGCAGGTTGTCCTGGATTTGTGCCATCGTCATTGCTCAGGTCTTTTTGGCATGAAAGGAAAAAAAGAACAACAAATACCGGTATAATAGCCCGGATAAATTTGTTTTGAAATAAGTTACTCATGATAAATAGTTAAAGATGGATTAATTGTGTTGGTCGTGTATTAGAGGGGCTAAGTTTTCATGGTGCTGCCCCGAAGGCAAATTATTTTAAATACAGCATTTTGCTGATATTCAACTAATATGTATAATTCAGGTTGCAATTCAACCAGCCCCCATCAATATTCACTCCTTCATATTTCTTATAAAAATTAATGGCCGGTTCATTCCAATCCAATACCTGCCAGGCCATGCCGCTGTATTTTTTTTCTTTGCACTCTTCGATCAGTTTATCGAATAATAATTTGCCTGCTCCTTTGCCCCTGAGTTTTTCTGTAACCAGCAGGTCTTCGAGGTAAAGGCGTTGTCCTTTCCAGGTACTGTACCTTGTATAACAAAGGGCAAATCCTTCCACTTTGCCATCAAATTCTGCTACATAAGCCCACCATATGGGGGTTTCTCCAAAACCACTTTCTACAAAATGGTCGAAAGTTACGGTTACTTCATCCGGTGCTTTTTCATAAACCGCTAATTCGTTTATTAGTTCCATCATTCTTTTACAATCTTCTTTTACTGCTTTCCTGATCGATATGTTCATGTTAGTTAATTATTAGAATTCGAAAATACTTTATTGTTTTGAAACACGGAGGCACGAGTACACAGCAATACAGAGAAGAAGCAATTTTTAGAAAAAACTCCGTGTCTCCGTGCCTCTGTGTCGCTGTGTTTCAAAATTCTTATATTATTAAGCGAAGCTTAAAACTAAAAAGCAAACAACATTTTTAATTCAGTTAAATTTGATATTCAAATGACTGATCATGAAAAAACTTTTGTTACAATATGCTGCTTATAATGTATGGGCCAATCAACGGATGGTTGAATGTATAGAAAACCTTTCTGATGACCAGATCAACAGGGAAATAAACAGCAGCTACAAAAGTATATATGCCACCCTGCTTCATTTATGGGATGCGGAAAGTATCTGGTGGCAGCGGATAAAATTGCAGGAACAAATTGATGTACCCGGTACAAATTTTAATGGTTCTGTACTTGAATTGGGGAATAGCCTGATGAAGCAATCAAAACAATGGAAAGAATGGACAGACCTGGCAACCGAAGCAGCACTTGAACATGAATTTATTTACAGGAATTCGAAGAAGGAACAATTTAAGCAACCTGTAAATGAAGTGTTGATACATTTATTCAATCACCAGTCATATCACAGGGGGCAACTGATAACCATGTTTCGCCAGGTTGGATTGGAGACAATACCCAATACCGACTTTATCAATTTCAGCAGAAAAAAATAATGATCAATTGTGATCGATCATGGTGAGTGTAACGCCATAAGAGCCTGAAACAATATAACCACCCGAACTGGGAGGCGTGGGCGGTTGATATTCATTGTGAAAAAAATTGCGGTAAACCATACCGATACCTGTAGCATATTTTTCTACCCCGATATTAATTTCGCTGTATGCTCCCGGATCCTGCGGATTACCGATCACTTCATCCCGTTGATTAACTACGAGGCAATTGTCGAGTGTAAAACTTCCTACCTGTTGCTGAACGCCCACGCTGTCATAAATATAATCCCAGTCATCAAGGTATCTCACCACTGAGTTTGCTGAATAAGTATCAATATAAGTATTGCCTTTCCAGGAATAATTATCCCTTATCGGCAGGTGGAGTTTTAAAAAACGCATATTATTTTCTACGAATTCCAGGCTGTAGGTATCATTGATTGCCATAAAAGTATTGTCGGAAAGCCAGGGACCTGTAGGCGTATTCCGGATATATCGTATGATTCGATATGCAGGGCGGCCCAGGTTATCCGTTATCTGTGCATCTGTTTCATACTTTACCTGGTAACTGTGTATCTCACTGGAAGTTCCAAAATTTGTGTAAACAAGTGAGTCGAGGTTGTAAGTAATATATTTTCCCACTGTAAGCGGAAAATACTCACTTAAACCGGCAGTTTGTACTTCGTCATTGGATTTTTTACAACTGCTGAATGATATAGCCAGTATTGCAACCGTAAGGAATAAAAAAAGTTTTTTCATATTATACAAGATACAATTTTATAACATTAAGACTTTGCGAATTTAAAAAAGGCTGCTTACGTTTTTACAGCATTTGTGTACGCTGAATGATCCCTCCGCCAATTACATCATCGCCTTCATAAAATACTGCACTCTGTCCCGGGGCCACCCCTTTTACATGCTCATAGAAACGAACTTTAATACCATTTTCGTATGTGTACAGGTTGCTTAAGGCGCCTTTATCTTTATAGCGGATCTTTGTAACAGCTTCCATTCCATCTGTTATGCCTTCATATTTGATCCAGTTGAGTTGTTTTACCTCCATTTCTGTGCGGTTCAGGTCGTCTTCATTTCCCAAAACAACGGTATTGGTCTCAGGAATTATTTCGGTTACAAAAGCGGGTTTACCCAACGCAATATCAAGCCCTTTGCGTTGCCCAACAGTATAAAAAGGATAGCCTTTGTGTTTGCCAAGGATGTTTCCGGCAGGATCAACAAAATTTCCGCCATTCACTTTTTCTTCCAGTCCGGGTACCCTGCGTTTTAAAAAACCACGGTAATCATTATCCGGCACAAAACATATTTCGTAACTCTCATTTTTCTTCGCCAGTTCGGGATAACCAAAATCATGTGCCATCTGCCTGATAGCTGATTTACGGTAAGTTCCCAATGGTAATAATGTTCTTTTTAAAAGGTCCTGTTGTAATCCCCACAAAGCATAACTCTGGTCCTTGGTTTCGTCCAATCCTTTCCTGATAAAATACCTGCCGTTGCTGTGTTGATGAACCTGGGCATAATGCCCTGTGGCAATAAAATCGCAACCAAGTGCATCGGCACGTTTCAATAAGGCACGCCATTTAATATGCGTATTGCACATCACGCAAGGGTTGGGTGTTCGGCCGGCGATATATTCTTCAACGAAATTTTCAATAACAAAATCGCCGAATTCTTCCCTGATGTCTAATATAAAATGCGGAAAACCGTGTTGAACTGCCGCCAGCCTGGCATCATTAAAACTATCAATATTGCAACAGCCGGTTTCTTTTTTGCCGGTGGTGCCCACACTGGTAGCATAATCCCATGTTTTCATGGTAATTCCCACCACATCATAGCCCTCTTTATGTAGCATCAAAGCCGCAACGGTACTGTCAATACCGCCGCTCATGGCCATCAATACTTTACCTTTTTTACTCATATCGAAATTCTTCGATGCAAAGATACAAAAAATGGTTTGAGGTTTGATATTTGATGTTTGATGTTCCCGGCATGGGATCATTGGGCATCATCGTTGCATCGCACTCTTGTACGGCATACCACTAAGCAGCTTTGATTTGAATTTATTGCTACTGATTCACTGATTAATTCAAAATGAGCAAGACCTAATCAGTGAATCAG
>JANNBU010000268.1:0-11816 GCA_031385805.1 Ferruginibacter sp. | reverse complement strand
TGCACGGCAATCCAAAATCATTTCATGTGCACAATGTCCGCTGCGGCCCCTGTATAAAATAGGATAATGATCTTCCAAACGTTTTTTAATGTAATTGGCATTAAGGATGGCATACTCCGTTGCTTTCTTCACACCTTCTTTTCCAAGTAAACGAATGTATCCGTATGAAATTAAAAGGATGCTTGCACTTCCCCACGGCGCTGCACTCACTGCACTTCCTATTCTATCACTTCCTGTTGAAATAACAGGATGATTGGACAAATACGGAGCTAAATGTTTTGCAACACCTATCGGCCCCATTCCCGGCCCGCCGCCACCGTGTGGAATAGCAAATGTCTTATGTAAATTCAAATGACAAACATCAGCACCAATCATTCCCGGACTTGTTAATCCAACCTGTGCATTCATGTTTGCGCCATCCATGTAAACCTGTCCGCCATGTTCGTGAATGATTCGGGTGATCTCACGGATGCCTTCCTCATACACACCATGCGTACTTGGATAAGTAACCATCAAACCGGCAAGGTCATTTTTATGTTCTGCTGCCTTTAGTTTAAGATCAGCCATATCAATATGGCCATCTTCATCACTTTTTACCACTACTACTTTCATACCCGCCATGATCGCACTGGCTGGATTGGTGCCATGAGCTGAGATCGGTATCAATACAATATTCCTGTGTGCCTCATTTCTTGCTTCATGATAAGCCCTGATGGTTAACAATCCCGCATACTCGCCCTGTGCGCCACTGTTAGGCTGTAATGAACAGGCAGTAAAACCGGTTATCCTGCACAAATAATCTTCCAGTTTTGAAATGATGTATTGATATCCCCTCGTTTGTGATGCAGGTGCGAAAGGATGTATGTCACCAAACTCAGGCCAGCTCACCGGGATCAGTTCAGTAGCTGCATTTAATTTCATCGTGCAACTTCCTAAAGAGATCATCGATGTATTTAAGCTCAGGTCTTTATTCTCCAATGATTTGATATAACGCATCATCTGGCTTTCACTGCGGTGCGTATTGAAAACAGGATGCGTTAAAAACGAAGATGTTCTTTTCAATGAATTCCATTTGCCAAACAACGCATCTGCTTCATCATAAATCAATGCAATATCTTTTGATTCTGCTTGTTTAAAAATTGCTGACAAATTTTTTCCGGTCTCTGCAATTTCATTCGATGCTACTTCATCAATAGATAAACTAACCGTACCATTGGAATTGTAATGAAAATTAGCTTTATTAGCTTCGGCAACTTCTTTGAATTTATTTACATCAGTTACTGCAAAGGTCAGTGTATCAAAAAACTGTTTATTCAATAATTTTATCCCTGCTTTTTCAAAAGCAGTTGCAATGGCCGCAGTTACAATATGAATGCGTTGAGCAATTTTCTTTAATCCTTCCGGGCCATGATAAACTGCATACATTGCAGCCATATTAGCAAGCAGGGCTTGTGCGGTACAGATATTTGATGTTGCTTTTTCTCTTTTTATGTGTTGCTCCCTTGTTTGCAAAGCCATGCGTAAAGCACGGTTATTCTGTGCATCAATGCTTACACCAATGATACGCCCGGGAATGCCGCGTTTGAATTCATCTTTTGTTGCGAAGAAAGCTGCATGCGGTCCGCCATAGCCTAACGGCACACCAAACCTTTGTGCAGAACCGATCGCAACATCAGCGCCCAGTTCTCCTGGAGATGTTAATACAGTAAGCGCCAGCAGGTCGGTTGCCATTACCACATAACCATTAACCGAATGTACTTTATTGATAAACTCACGGTGATCATCAACCGAACCAATACTGTTTGGGTATTGAACAATAGCGCCAAAATAGGATTCATCTAAACCAGCAGTTGCATGATCGCCATGAACCAATTCAATACCGATCGGTGTTGCCCTGGTTAATAACACTGCTTTGGTTTGTGCAAATACATTGTTGTCTACAAAAAACTTTGGAGAAGAAATTTCTTCCGTTTTATTCTTGTGGTGAAACAACATGGCCATTGCTTCGGCAGCTGCCGTTGCTTCATCCAATAAACTTGCATTGGCCAATTCCAAACCGGTGAGGTCGCAAACCATGGTCTGGTAATTCAAAAGGCTTTCCAAACGCCCCTGCGATATCTCTGCCTGGTACGGTGTGTATTGCGTATACCATCCCGGGTTTTCAAAAACATTCCTCAATATTACACTCGGTGTAATGGTATTGTAATAACCCTGACCGATATACGTTTTGAAAACTTTATTCTTTGCTGCAATTTTTTTCAACTCTGCCAGGTATTCAAACTCGCTTTGTGCGGCAGGAAGTTTTAAAGGATTTTTTAAACGGATAGATGAAGGAACGGTTTTACTGATCAGCGCTTCAACCGATTCAGTTCCTATCACTCTCAACATTTCGCTGGTATCCTGTTCATTGTTGGTACCAATATGCCTGTTGGCAAAATCATGCTGTTGTTCTTCAAAAAGATTCATATAATTTTTATTTTACCGGCTTTTGATCATTACTCATCTTCATTGGCGTCGCACTCTTGTACTTTTGCAGCAATATTGGACAATTTAAAGATGCATCTGATCCTATTATTAAAGTGCCGCAAATTTACGGTAACCAAACAACATTTCATTACTGATAAGTTTGTTAGTTTTGCCTGTGGAAAAGTATAGCATAACTGTATTATCATCCTTCAACAAATGAGTGACGAGATCCTTACGAACTGGCAAAGAAAATCGGCAGATAATCAAAAAAAATACAAGCAGTTCCTGCAAAGGCCTGATAAGAATAAAGTGTTGAAACAATTGCCAGACCTCCATGAAGAAGCTTTTAGTAAGATCAATTGCCTGGAATGTGCCGCCTGCTGCAAAAATTATTCACCCCGTTTTAAAACCCCGGATCTGAAAAGGATCGCCAAACATCTGAAAATGAAAGAAGGCGATTTTATTGAAAAATACCTCGTACTGGATCAGGAAGGAGATTATGTGGTGAAATCAAAGCCATGCCCTTTTTTAGGGCAGGATAACTACTGCGGCATTTATGATGTAAGGCCATCCGATTGTGCACGTTTTCCTTATACAGATGAAGATGTGATACTGAAAAGGCCGGCGATCACATTAAAAAATTCAACATTCTGCCCCATTACTTATTTTGTATTGGAAAAATTGATAGACCAGGAGAAGTAGCCCCCGCTATCTCCCCCGAAGGGGGAGGAAATGGAGAAGATATAAGCTAAGAATAAGACTACACTCCTTTTAGTTTGAAGAAACAAATCTTGTAATTTAAGCCAGATAAGTATTTAATGTTGTTTTGATGATTGAAATTTTAAAGCAGATTTGTTAGTGCCAAAGTTCAATTGAAAACAAATGTTTGGCCTCCCTCTCTTTCGGAGAGGGAACGAGGTGAGGCCTTATGTCGCCAGTTCCTGGTAAGCCGCATTCAACGGCCTGTCGATACCATTGCCCTTCCACTCTGGTGAGCCTGGAATCTCAGTAGCTTTTAAAATATCTTCTTTTGTTTTTCCGGCTTTTATTTCATCAGCTACAAATTTCAATACGTTACCAAGATAATCGCCAAATGCTTTCAGATCATCAGCTTTGATGGTTATATCAAACCCTTCAGCTGCATGGCCGCATACATATTGTGTTTTCCGGTCAAAAGTAGTAGTTGCCTTATCAAGTAATTTTATCCAGTTGCTGATATCAGCGCCTGCAGATTTATCAATAAAGGGATGGCGCCGGTTAAAAACCAGATCACCCATGTGTACAATATTAGAATGTTGAAAATGAACAAGGCTGTCACCGTTAGTATGGCCGGCTCCGAAATAATGAAGGCATATTTTTTCTTTACCAATTGTTTCACACCAGGTATCTGTATAGGTTTGATCAGGATATAATTGCTTGTCTTCTGTCTTTTGCTTAACGGCTGAATTTTGCTGGTTCGTTTTGCTGTTGGCGTGAGCAAGTACATGAGGAACCAGGTCTTTAAATGCAACATTGCCTGCCGTATGGTCTCCGTGATGATGTGTATTGATGAGTAACCGATATGGTTTTTCTGTCTTTGTTTTTAATTCATCAATCAAATGTTGTGCTGTATCCGGAAACTGGGCATCTACAACTATAGTTCCTTCTTTATTCAACATGAATAAAATGGTACCGCCTTTTTCAGAAAATACACCAATATCATCTGTAAGCATTTTTATTTTCCAGGCCGGATCGGCAAGAAAAGCGGCCAGCGATTCTTTATTTAGAAAAGCAAGACTTGCAAGTGTAAGCCCTGTATTGCGGAGGAAATTTCTGCGTTGCATAAGATGAATTTTTGGGAGTATTAAGTTACAGTTTTTACTATTAATAAACCAATAAACAAATAGACCAATTAATATTCCATCTTCCTCAAAGAAGGCGCTTTAAACCAGGTAAAGATCACCACTCCGATGGTCATACATCCACCAAATATGACTGATGTTACAGTACCCATTAGTTTAGCGGCAACACCGCTTTCAAATTGCCCCAGTTCATTGGAAGAATTAATGAACATACTGTTTACCGACATTACCCTGCCTCTTAATGCATCGGGGGTTTTTAATTGCAAAATGGTACTGCGAACGATAACACTTACACCATCCATGCAACCACTCATGAGCAGTGCTGCAAATGACAACCAGAATAATTTTGATATGGCAAAGAGAATAATACACAATCCAAATCCTGCTACTGCCAAAAATAAGATACGCCCCTGGCTACGTTGAAGCGGCCTGATGGTGAGCGTGGTTACTGTTATGATAGATCCCATATCTGCGGCTGCATTCAGCCAGCCAAAACCAATAGGGCCGATATTTAAAATGTCTTTTGCAAAAACAGGAACCAATGCCACAGCTCCCCCGAATAGTACTGCAAAAAGATCAAGCGATAAGGCGCCCAGTATTTCTTTCGTTTTAAACACATAACTCAATCCTTCTTTCACACTTTGCCATGTTTTTGTTGCTGCGGTAACAAAAACAGGTTTAACGGAAAGTTTGTGGAGGAAAAAATATCCTCCCAGTACCATTAATAAAATGACAAAGAAACTCTTATTGATGCCGAGCAATGCAATGAGAAAACCCGCAGTGGCATGCCCGAAAATAGAAGCAATTAACCAGGTAGCAGAACTTATGGATGCAGCTGTTGGCAACATTTCTTTGGGAACAATTTGAGAGATCATCGCTGAAAATGTAGGCCCCGAAAATGCCCTGATAGCACCTGTTATACCGATCACAGAACAAATCAATACAGCAATTGTCCAGTGATGAAAATGTGAAGCAGTATAATTTGTTGATAAGACAATGAACAGGATTATACAACCGGTGTATCCCAATACACAACGCAACAATAATTTTCTTTTTTCATTTATATCAATATGATGGCCGGCATATAATGCAAGTGAAAGTGCCGGTATTACTTCTGCCAGTCCTACAAAACCAAGGGCAAGTTTACTGTTGGTGAGTAAATATATCCACCAGCCAATAACAGTACCTGTCATTCGCAATCCCATTATATATATGCAACGGCCTGCAATGAAGTTTTTAAACTCGGGGATCTTTAATGGTGCGTAAGGATTTTTATTTGTTGTAGCTGGAGACAAAAATTGATCTAAGTTTTTACAAATATAAATTCATTTGTCCCAAAAAGATTAAGGGAGGCTGATATAATGTTGCCCCTCATCATATTCTTTGTCTAATGCATCAATGATGACTTCTAAATGAGCTTCATTTCCTAAGAAATCAGCATTGGCAGCATCAACATAAAGTGTTTTTATATTGTGATGTTTTATATAGGCAGTGTAGGTTTCCTGCAATGAGAACAAATAATCGTTGGGAATAGATTGTTCATAAGAACGGTTCCGCTTCTTTATATTCTCCTGTAGTTTGTTTACAGGTGAATGGAGATAGATAAGTATTTCAGGCTGTATGATCTGTTGGTTAATGATATCAAATAACTTTTGATACAACCTGAATTCTTCATCGGGTAAATTAACCTTGGCAAATAACAGGCATTTGGTAAAAAGATAATCGGAAATAGTAATGGATTGAAACAGGTCCTTTGTCTGCAACAGGTCTTTTAATTGTTTAAAGCGCTCTGCCATAAAAAACAATTCCAATGGAAAAGCATATTGCTCAGGACTTTCATAAAATTTAGGGAGAAAAGGATTCTCGGCAAATTCTTCTAATACAAGCCTTGCCTGGTAGTGTTTACTCAGTAAGTTAGCTAAGGTTGTTTTGCCGGCGCCGATATTTCCTTCTATTGTTACAAAATTATACTTCATTACAACTGCAAAATAAGTGGAAACGGCATTAGGGCAATTAATTTTTTTTCACATCAAGTTTATCCGGGCATTTTAATAACAATTGATGGTTTGTTTTCTTTAAAACAGGGTGAATAAAATTAGGAGAAAGTTCATTGAGCGGAACAAGTACAAATTTTCTTACTTGTATAGCAGGGTGTGGAATTATAAGATCTTTTTCATAGATGACCATTTTATCAAAAAATAAAATATCAATATCGATAATGCGTGGGGCATTTTTTTGTGTTCTGATCCTTCCCATTTTTTTTTCAATGGCAAGAATAGTTTGCATGGTTGCTGCCGGATCTAAAATTGTTTCAACAATGATGACCTGGTTTAAAAAATCCGGCTGATCTGTCTTACCCCATGCGGCAGTCTGGTAAATCCCCGACCGGCGTTTTATAGGACCGATCTTTTTTTCAATATTCAATATTGCTTTGGATAATTGCTTTTGGCTATTGCCCATGTTACTGCCAAGCAGGAGATAAGTTCTATTCATTTGTCAGGTAAAGTCGTTTATCAAATTCAAAAAACTTTGTTGATACAATTTTTATTTTTGTAGCATCAGCATGTGTAGGGTTTAGTATAAAATTATTTTCGGGTTCTACAATTACGGAAGGTACTTTTAAAACCAATGATTGCTTTGTTTTTAAAAATTCATCCCCTATGAATTGTGAATAGGCAGGATCATCCTTCCAGTTCTTTTTCAATTTTTCTGTACTGATGATTGCGGGCTTAATGTTATCCGGAATGCTGATAGTAAGTAAGTGATAATCTAAAGGGCACTTGTATTTTTTTACATGAACAAGGATCTCTAAAATGGCTAAAGAAATATTTTCAGTAGTATAGACAGCATTGAGGCCAACAGAATTCCACCTGCCGCCATACAACTTAGAGCCTGTGCCCGACAGGTCTTTTATATGATCGCCGTTGGTTAATCTGTAAATGATCATGCTAAGATACCGTGTTCAATTCTACCCAACTGGTTAAGTATTTTTTGTATGCCATCGAATGTTGTAAGAGAGTTGAATGAAAGATCGCCTTCCAATGATGGGGGATTTGAATGTATCCATTCATAAAACCAGGCAGTTTTGCCGAGGACTTTTTTTCCTTTTGCCAATACCTGGTTTATCTGGTGAAAACGCTCTGCATTAATAGGAGCAAATTTGCCATTGCTTTTTGCATAGCGCTGAAGTGTTCTTTCACTAATATGTAATATAATTGCCCACTCGGCCTGTGTAATAGGTACTTTATCGGCTGTTTTTTTAAATTCTTCATAGGTAAAATCCTTTACCTGCGGTATGATTTTAATGGATTTATACATCGCCTGTGGTTCATTCACCTTATTGGAAGAACCATCTTTTTTAACAGGTACTTTCCCTGCTGTTCTTTTTAAACTTTTCATATACCGACATTTGTCACAAATGTAACGACATTTGTCGTATTTTTCAAATTTATTTTTAATTTTTTTTCCAATAGCTTTACGCCCAAAATAAACCAATAAATGAAATATAGCCAGTTAACAGCCATGTGGGCTATTACAAAAGCCAGTTTAACAGCCATCATGCGAAGCCCGTCTGCCATTGTTTTCAGCTTCGTATTCCCATTTATCTTTATCCTGGTATTTGGCTTTATTGGCAATAGTGATGGTGTTCCTGTATATAAAATTGCAATTGACAAAGGAAGCGATACTACCAATGCTTTCTATGATTCAATCAAGACCAGTAGTAGAATTAAAATTGTTTCTTTTGCTAATGATACAGATCTGCGGACAAATATTATCAAAGGAAGGATTGCCGGTGTATTGAAGATCACAAAGACGAACCAGCCAACTCCGGCATATATCTATACATTAAAAAGTTCCAATGCCAGTAATGATAAATGGCCGCAGGTTTTACCTGTTTTAGAAGGATTGGTTAATAAGATCAACAATGCTATATATGCTAACAGGCCAACTTTTGCAGCCTTAGATTTTGATATGGAAAAAGATATTGAAACTGTAAGGGAATACAAGACCATCGACTTTATTCTTCCCGGTCAGTTGGGATTTTCTTTATTAAGCTCGGGGGTATTTGGCGTAGCATTTATGTTCTTTAATTTGAGAAATACATTAGTTTTAAAAAGATTTTTTGCAACACCGGTCAGCCGCACATATATCGTATTGGGAGAAGGCCTTAGCCGTGTGATATTTCAAATGATCACTGCGATCGTTATCATTTTAGTTGGACATTACCTGTTTGATTTTACATTGGTAAAAGGGTTTCAAACTGTTTTGGAAATGCTTGTACTCAGTTTCATTGGATTGATCATTTTTATGGGTTTTGGTTTTATAGTCAGTGGACTTGCAAAGAACGATAGTACCATTCCGCCTTTTGCAAACCTGATCACACTACCCCAGTTTTTATTAGGCGGTACTTTTTTTTCTGTAGAGGCTTTTCCAAACTGGCTCCGGCCTATCTCAAAAGCGTTACCGTTAACACATTTGAATACTGCCATGCGGGCAGTAGCTTTTGAAGGCCAGAACCTTTGGGATGTAAGATGGGAAATCGGGGTTCTCGCATTATGGGGCCTTGCTGTATATATAGTGGCTGTTAAAGTATTTAAATGGGAATAAATTTATGCGATTAATAAAAGGATTCATATTTGCAGTTGCAGGGTTGTTCATAGTGGTAACATTATTTTCCCTTCTCATGCCTTCAAGGGTGATGACAGTAAGAACGGTTGTCATTCACGCAAAACCAGAACAGGTATTTGCACAGATAGCAGACTTGGGTAAATGGAAATACTGGCACCCGGTTTTTATGCAGGACAGTGCGGCCATGCATATCAGTGAGCCATCTTCAGGAGTAAATGCTTATGCTGAATGGGCCAGCAACGGAAAAAATAATGAACTGTTGATCACAGAAGTTTTATCCAACCAGTTAAAGGCATCTTTAAAACGTGCGGGAGAAAATGAGGTAGAAAATTTTATTTCCGTTACAGCATTAAAGGATAGCAATAATGTGGAGGCAGAATGGAGAGTTGTAACAAAATTAAAATGGTATCCCTGGGAAAAATTTTCCGGCATATTTGTAGATAAAATGACCGGGCCAGGCTATGAAACGGCGCTTAATAACCTCAAAGAATTAATAGAAGGGAAACCATAAAACTAAGAAGAAGTTTTCAGGATTATGAAAGTCGTTGGTCGCCTGACCAACAACAATAGGTAGTGAATTTTGGTTTTAAACAGCTTCTACAATGGAAAACTGATCTTTCCCATCGTTATAGCCGGCATACCATTCGTTCCGTTGCCAAAGATCGATGTGTCGCCGCAAATACATTCATTGGCCAACACAGCAAACAATACAGCTTCTTTAGCATCAGGATCAATGCCCAGCGATTCAGTTGTATCAAAAGAACAATTACCCAACTGTTCCTGTAAATGCTGCATCAATAAAGGGTTGTGCATGCCACCACCACTGCTGAATATTCTAATGCCTGTTTTGTTTTTTACACATTTCATTATTGAATCAACGATCATATCTGCTGAGAACTTATTAAGTGTACTCATGGTATCCTCAACAGTTATTGCAGTAGTGCCTGATCTTCCTTTCGCATCCTCCAGGTAATTCAAATTAAATAATTCCGGGCCGGTTGTTTTAGGAAAAGGTTTTTCAAAGAAATTATTTTCTTTTAATGCATTTAATAAATTTTCATTTACATTTCCCTGTTTTGCAATAATGGCCCTATCATCAAAATATTTCCCCGGAAAATGCTGTTGAATATATGCATCCATCATCGTGTTCCCGGGACCGGTATCTGTGCTGAATATTTCATTGATGTTCAAACTGCCGGGTAAACAGGTAAAATTTGCAATGCCGCCAATATTCAACAATATCCGGTCTTCTTCTCTTTTACTAAAAAGCAAATAGTCGCCATAGACTGCCAGCGGAGCGCCTTCTCCACCCGCTGCAATATGTTTTTGCCTGAAATCGCTGATGGTTATAATACCGGTTGCTACTGCAATATGGTCTCCATCGCCGATCTGTAAAGTTGCATTGCCGAATTTTTCCTGTTGGTGTAAGATCTTAGGAGCATGATAAATAGTTTGTCCATGGCTTGCAATAATATCTATGGCTGAATTTTTTATTTCCCAGTTTTGTAAACAGTCATTTACCATCGCTGCTTGTTTTGATCCGATCCAGTCATTCAGTAAACAAAGTTTTTCCAGTGAAATATTTTTTTTAGAAAAAATTTCTTTCACTTCATTTTTAAAATCCACATCATAATTTATGGTTGTGAATTTTTTCAAAGAAATTTTTGTACCAAAACCGGATCCTGTTATTTCACACAAAGCAATATCCAATCCATCTAATGATGTGCCACTCATTAATCCAATAATAAAACGTGTGTCTTTTTGAGCAATGTTTACCAGTCTATTGATATTAGTGTTTATCATTTTTGTATGAATTGGAGATTTCTTTTAATGCCTTTGTATTTTGTTCTCTTAATGGGCGAATTGTTGAAAATAATTTTAAAACTTTCTTCAGAAAGGGCTTCCCAGTCTGATGTACTGAAATTCAGTATTTCCGGAATTGGAGTGAATTTAATTTCATTTGTTGGTTTGGCAAAACGGTTCCACGGACAAACATCCTGGCACACATCACAACCGAATAACCAGTTATCGAATTGGCCTTTCATCTTTTCAGGTATCAATGCATCTTTTAATTCGATGGTAAAATAGGAAATGCATTTGCTTCCATCAATTACTTTGTCGGGTAATATTGCATCAGTTGGACAACTGTCAATGCATTTGGTGCATGTTCCGCAATAATCCTTTGCAAATGCATCCTCGTATTCCAATGCATGGTCAATGATAAGTGTGGCAATAAAAAAATAGGAACCCTGTTGTTTGTTTATGAGGTTACCGTTCTTGCCGATCCAGCCAAGCCCGCTTTTTTGCGCCCAGGTTCTTTCCAATACAGGCGCACTGTCAACAAATCCACGACCATTAACTTCACCAACTTCCAAACGTATCAGTTCTATCAATATTTTCAACTTATCTCTTATCACATCATGATAATCGTCTCCATAAGCATATTTTGCGATCTTAGGTAATGAAGGCGATTGTTTTTTTTCGGGGAAATAATTTAATAACAATGTGATTACAGATTTAGCACCGGGAACAAGTTTCGCCGGATCCACCCGCATGTCGAAATGATTTTCCATGTATTGCATATTCCCATGCATTCCTTTTTGAAGCCATGTTTCTAATCTTCTTGCATCTTCATTTAAAAAAACAGCTTTGGAAATACCGCAATAATCAAAACCCAAGTCAGTTGCAGTTTTTTTTATGAATAAGGTATGGTTGTTGGTTGAACTCATTGATCGTCTGAATCTTCAATATGGATCCTGTGAAAAAACCGGTGAACTACCGGTGCGATTAGTAAACTAAAAGTTGATAAAAAAGCAACACCGCTAAAAAGAGCATAAACAGTAGCAAAGACTTTTGCAGTCTTGGTCAAAATGATTTGTG
>JANNBU010000240.1:0-28318 GCA_031385805.1 Ferruginibacter sp. | reverse complement strand
CATCTTCCAAACAGTTGTTGTGGAGACATGATCTGTGTCGGCGATATTCATATATGATTTCAACCCTGTTTGGAAGATGGATTTCCACTAACCCCGACCTTAAGGCCGGGGTTAGAAATCTTCCGGACAGTTATCCTATCTCCAGGGACCGAAACACAGGCTGAAAAGTATGTATTATCATTGTCGAAAAAATTATGCAACCAACCCATCAACAAAAAAGAGTATCATTTGTAAACCAGGCCTGTGAACAGGTTCCCGGATTTTCGGTTTTATTACAAAGGTTTAAACAAAAGATTTCCATTACCGGTAAAGCAACCAGCACTTTTATAAATTACAGCAGGCACCTGGCACAGATATCATTGCACTACGAACGCCTGCCTACCTTATTAAGCATCGCCGAAATTGAAGATTACCTGTATCATATTCAGCAAAAATTTCTTTCGCCATCTGATACTTACTTTAAACATACCATTTTTTCACTTCGCTTTGTTTTCAGGATGGAGGGATTGCCGGAACGGGGAATCAAACTTCCTGTAATAAAGTACCGCAAGCAATTACCGGTAGTGTTAAGTAAAAATGAAATGGTTGGAATGCTGAACAAACCCAAACTATTAAAGCACAGGGTGTTGATCGCATTATTATACGGTTGCGGCTTACGTTGTTTTGAAGCCCGCAATGTAAAATTAAATGACCTTGATTTTGATCGGTCCATGTTGCACGTAAGGCAGGGGAAAGGAAAGAAGGACCGTTATGTACCATTGGGAAGCTACCTGATTTCCACTTTAAAGCTATATATCGAAACCTACAATCCCCAAGTATGGCTTTTTAACGGCAAGTCTTTAAGCAGCAGCGGCAGGGAATTCGATAAAAGATTTTCTCAGCGGGGCGTTCAATGGGCTGTAACACGGGCAGCTAAAATTGCGGGTATTACCAAAAATATAAATGTGCATACCCTTCGGCATACTTTTGCCACTCATTTATTGGAAGATGGTATGGATATTTTATCTATCAAGGAAATGCTGGGTCATGCAAGAATAGAAAATACGCTCATATACCTGCACATCGCCCATTATACTAAAAAGACGAAATTTAGTCCTATTGATAACCTGGAGGGTGTGGAGATCAGCAGGGCTGTGCAGTGTAGGTTGGATTTTTGTTATGGTTGATCAGGCATTATTTTGAACATTGTGTATTGAGCATTGAATATTGATTCTTTCTCCGGTAGTTTATTCGCATTCCAGCTTTGTTGTAAATGTTCAATATTCAACAATCAATGCTCATTGTTCAATTGATCACTCATAAAACAATTTCTCCCTTTCTGATACAGCACTTTCAAAATATCGTTTCAAAAAATCTTTTTGTTCTGCAAACCTTTTTGATATCGCATCTAACCTGTTTCTTAATAACCCGGGATCGTATTGGAAATTGTCAGGCGACTTGTCAAGCTCATCTAATTTTTTAAATGCAGATGATAGTAAAGCATCAATGGGGGCAAGCATTGCTTTGATCTCTTTATCGTTTTTTTGAGGAAGGAAACGGTTGTTGCGGTATTGTACAAAATCATTAAAGATAGTATTGATATTGTTCAGGTCGGCTACTGCAGCGTTGTAATTATTCATGTCCTTATCCTGGTAAATAATACCGATCTGCATCTTTACCCAAGTAAGCCTCGTTCTCACAAGTTCATTCACAATTCCTGCCTGGTTTATGCGTGATGCGGCAGATTCCCATTGCTGTAATTCATTTAGCTTCGTATATGCGTTTACGGAATCTACAAAATTAATGACATGCTTATCTTTTGTTGGGCGGATATAACCCTGGTAAAATTCCTTGTGAGAAACAGTGTGATCAAGCAATTGCCATAACGGGTCAAAGGGCATGTGTGATCCGATGAACAGGGAAGGGGACACCAAAAAATATTTGGCATAACCACTAAAACCGATATCCCAGGTAGGATCGCAGAAAAACCATTGGCCTTCCAGGCAAACTACACACCAGGTATGAGCAGTTCTGTCAACAGAGCCAAGCTGTTTGGTATAACCGGTTACTTCGTATGACCGTATGCCACATTTTATGGCAATATCATTGAAGATAGCAGCATAGTTTTCACATACACCTTTTCTTCTTCTAAGCGCTACAGTTATTCTTGTTTCAGGATCTTTGCCGGAATTAATGACATAGATGCTGTCACTGTCATATTTTATATTGTAAGTAACCCAGCTATATATAGCACGGAGTTTTTCTTTTTCAGTTTCATAATTTGCCATTACAAACTTTGCAATAGAAGCGGTAGAATTTGTTTGGGCCAACGGTATATTAATGGCCTTCGTATCTGCTGTTATTAATTCAGCCGTTTCCTGTGCTTTTAAAATAAAACCATGGCAAAGGGATAACCATAAAAGAAAGGCCGTTTTCATGCTCTTAAAGTTATTACAATTCGTTGATCACTATATCGAAATTCTTCCTGTTGGATTGATCAGTTCGTTTATTTTGAAGCGGAAAGCATGACCCGCTTACAAATGTTTACAAAGAACCTCCTTTAACCAGCGGTGATGCGGTAAACATTTCTGTGGGTTCTGTCATTCCATTCAGGCAATTTAACATCCTGGTAAAGGCAAGTTTCCCTAATTTATAACCACTGGTTTCTATAAATGTGATCTCGGGAGTATATATTTTGGGTAAAAAACCATCACTTAAAGCAATGACGGACGTTTGCCCGGGAATTATTATTTTAAGTTCATTGAGTGATTTCATGGCGCCAATTAGTATTTCATCACTCATACAAAAAACAGCATCAGGCTTTTCTTTTTTGGAAAAATAGTGGTTGGTTATTTTTTTTGCTTCATCAGAAGAATTACAGTGTTCTGTATAGGTAATCACTTCTTTTTGCAATGATATTATCTTTTGAAAAGCAGGATAACGGGTACGGGTAATTGATAGTATTTTATTACCAAACAAAGCGAGTATTTTTTTCTTATTTTTCTCCAGGAGTAATTCTGCCGCAAGTTTAGCTGCATGTTCATCTGCAATACATATTTTATTGTAAGATTTCCCATCGGGAACTTTATCAAAAAAAACAAGTGGTATGTCTGCCTCTTTAAATTTATCAAAAGCTTCCATCGAAGTTGTTTCTGTAGAAAGGCAGGCAAATAATCCTGAAATGCGGTTTTGCCTGCATATCCGGAGGTTATTTGTTTCCATTTCAGAACTGTTACCCGATTGAAGTATCATAAGCGTGTAAGCGTTGTTCCTGCATTCTTCTTCAACAGCAGAAATAAATGAATCGTAAAAAAAACCAGAAATGGAAGGAACAATTAAAGCAAGCACCCGGTTTTTTTTAGAACGCAGGTTGATCGCATTAATGTTGGGTTCATAATCTAAAGTATCGGCAAGTTCGGATACCCTTTTTTTTGTTTCTGCAGAAATATCAGGATGGTTTTTTAATGCCCTTGACACAGTTGAAATACTCAGCCCCAGTACTTCAGAAATCTTTTTAAGCGTGATATTTTCCATTTAACGATCAATTTTAAAAACAATGGTACTAATTTTTCCACCACAAACAATCTCGCAAACGTTTGCACCTCCCTGTAAAAATTAACAATAATTTTATTCAAACTAAAGGATATACTTTTAAAGTACCAAAAATTAAACGATATCTATATGTATTTAACATTGCTTGCAAAAAGGCTAACTGCTGCCTTACTACTTATTGCTGTGCCATTTATACTAAATGCCCAGCAAAAAACCGTTACAGGAAAAGTTACCAATGAAAAAGATGGTTCTCCTTTAACCGGTGTATCCGTTGTTGCCAAAGGTGGCAAGGGCGGAGTGCAAACCGGTTCTGATGGTACTTATAGTATATCAGTACCAAATGCTGTTTCTAAATTAGTATTTTCTTTTGTTGGTTTTGCTCCCCAGGAAGTATCTATTGAAGGGGGAACTGCAAATGTGGTACTAAAGGCTTCAAATGAAGCGTTGACAGAAGTGGTTGTAATTGGTTATGGTACTGCGAGGAGGAAAGACATTACGGGTTCAGTAGGATCAGTAGGATCAAAAGATTTTAATAAGGGTATAAGCCCGGCTCCAGACCAGTTGATACAGGGTAAACTGGCAGGTGTGCAGGTGTTGAATAATAGTGGTGCACCAGGTTCCGGCACAACCATACGCATCAGGGGAGCATCGTCTATACGTGCAGGTAATACTCCGTTATTTGTAATTGATGGAGTGCCTTTGTCGAATACTAACTCCAGACCCGATGTTACTTTTACAGGAGATATTGACGGTAGTTCTGCACCGGGTAATCCAATGAATTTCATTAACCCGGCAGATATTGCATCTATTGATGTTTTGAAAGATGCTTCTGCTGCTGCTATATATGGTTCAAGAGGAGCTAACGGTGTTGTATTGATCACTACCAAGAAAGGGCAGGCTGGTGCAGTTAAGGTTGACCTCAATGTTTCTGTTGGTATTAGTTCTATACTTAAAAAATTAAAAGTACTCAACGGTGATCAATATAGAGCAGCCTTGGGGCAATTCGGTTTTCCTACAACAGTAAGTACTACTGCAATCCCTACAGCAAATTTTGGTGCTAATACAGATGCATTGGATGCAATCCTGCGAACTGGGTTTTCTCAAAACTATGGGCTGGCAATTAGTTCGGGCACTGAAAATGCACGTTATAGATTGTCATTAGGCTATCTAGACCAGGATGGAATTATCAGGAAAACAGATTTTAAAAAATATTCCGCAGGGCTTAATTCCAGTTTCAAACTGCTCAATAATAAAAAATTGGGACTTGACTTTAATGTATCAACTTCTCAAACTGTTGAACATATAGCCCCTATTTCAAACAGGGCGGGTTTCCGTGGTTCTCTTATAGGACAAGCGCTACAATGGAACCCGACCAAATCATTGTATAAAACAGGTGATTCATTACTCATTGAATATGGCAGCGATAATATAAACCCGCTTGCATACAGTGAAGCTTATAATGATATGGCAAGAGTAACTACTGTGCTTGCAAGTATTGCTCCAAGTTATAAAATAACAAACCACCTGGAATTTAAAACACAAATGAGTATTAACTACTCATCAGGCCTTCGCAAGCAATATACAACTGCATATATCAATTTAAATGATCTTGCAATCAATGCTGCCGGAAAAGGCGGTGAAGCTTCTGTGTCGCAAAATGAACTGATAACAAAACAAATCACTAACACTTTGTCTTATGTAAAAGACATTGGTTCAAATCTTGACATCAATGCAGTTATCGGGCATGAGTATATCAAAACTGATTTTGGAGGAAATTCTGAATATGGAAGAACAATGCTGGCAACGGACAGGCCTTATTATTACTACCTGGCTTCTTCTGAACCTTCTACCAGGAGGACAAATGGTTTTCAGGATCCAACCGTAGAACTACAGTCATTTTTTGCAAGGGGAATTTTCAACATTAAGAACAAATATGTTGTTACATTAACAGGAAGAGCTGATGGTTCTAGCAAATTTGGTGCTGATAACAGGTACGGATTCTTCCCTTCAATTGCTGCAGCATGGAATATCAGTAATGAAAACTTTATGAAAAGAATGAAGCAGGTATCGAATGTTAAGCTGAGACTAAGTTATGGTATTACAGGTAACCAGGAGTTTCCTGCCGGTGCTTCACAGTTGATCTATACACTCAATTCTAGTAGTCCGGCAAGTTTTGGCCAGGCACAGATCCAGAACAAGGATTTGAAATGGGAAGAAACGAAAACTTTCAATGCAGGCCTTGATTTTGGAATTTTGGGTGGAAAAGTGAATGTAACCGTTGATTATTTTAACAAGCTTACAGATAAGCTTCTTTTCCCTAAAGAAACAGCAGATCCCGTTTCACCCAACAGTGCTATCAGGTGGGAAAACCTTCCTGATGCCGAAGTGCTTAACAGTGGTTTGGAGTTAGCAATTAATGCAAACCTTATCCGCAAAAAAGATTTCTCACTTGGGGTTAATTTAAATATGACATTCCTTAAAAATGAACTGAAAGGTTATAAAGGCGAAACTCCTACAGGAGAAGTTAATGGCCAGGGGCTTTCAGGAGCTTACGCACAATTGCTTAAAGCAGGGTTACCGCTTAATACTTTCTACCTGAAAAAATTTATTGGTATTGATAAAGCAACTGGTATTTCTGCTTACGAAGGTGGGGAGCAAAAATTCTTCCTGGGATCTGCAAATCCAAAAACTTTGCTTGGATTTACTATAAATGCGGCTTATAAAAAAATAGCTCTTGAGGTGAGTATGAATGGCGCTTTCGGACACTATATTTATAATAATACAGCCAATGCTGTCCTTTCTTTCAATAATCTTGGTAAAAGAAATATAGGCAGTGATGTTTATGCTGATGCAGTTGCAATGGGTGAGAAAACATTTAATCCTACAAGTGCCTCATCACGTTATCTCGAAAAAGGTAATTACCTCAAAATGTCGAATGTTACACTTAGCTATAATATAGGCGCAATTGGAAAAAATGTAAGAACAGCCAATGTTTTCATCACAGCTCAAAATCTATTTGTAATTACTAAATTTACCGGTTTTGATCCTGAAGTGAATGTGTCTAAACCATTGAACGGGGTTCCTTCGTATGGTATGGAATACACACCATATCCTTCATCAAGGACAATTAATTTTGGATTTAATTTTTCATTCTAATTAAAATTTAAATATTACGTATATGAAAAAAATTATCACACTCTGCATCTTTGCAGCATCTTTCTCAGCCTGTTCAAAATTGGATGAGAAGCTTGGCAGCCAGCAACTTACCGGTGGTGGATCAGGAGGCGGAGTAACACCTTCATCTGTACTTGCCGGTACTTATGATGGAATGAGAACACCTTACCAGGATCAATCAAGGGTATGGGCATCTCAGGAGCATACAACAGACGAATGCATTGGGCCAACAAGAGCCGGTGATTGGGATGATAATGGGGTTTGGAGGGTATTGCATACACATCAATGGGATGCAAACCACGGGTTCCTGGCCGATACTTACAGGGATCTAGGTCGCGTAGTTTTTTCAGCAACAGACTTATTGAGGCTTAGCCCAACACCACTACAGGCTTCACAGGGCAGACTGTTAAGGGCTATGGCTATGTTTTCTCTTGTTGATGGCTGGGATCAGGTTCCATATCGTGAAAATACTGCCGATGGCAATGAAGTTCCCAAAGTAAGAAAGGGTACAGAAGTAGTAGATTATATTATTACTGAACTGAATGCAATTATTACTGATTTGCCAGTTGGACCTGCCAATATAGCTAATAAAGACGCTGCAAAGGTTTTATTAATGAAATGTTACCTGAATAAAGCTGTATATGCAAACAGAAGCACTCCAACTTTCGCGGTTGCAGATATGAACCAGGTGGTAACCCTTGCCGATGAATTAATGAACAGTTCAAGGAATTATAGCCTTACCTCAAATTTCTTCGACAATTTTGCCAAAGGAAATGATGTAACCGGTTCTGAGAATATCTGGACTGCAGAAAATATAGGAGGTTCAAGCAGTGGTAATGTTCGCTCACGCTGGTTCTGCACATTGCATTATAAACAAAACCCAAGCGGCTGGAATGGTTTTACTACTTTATCTGATTTTTACGACAAGTTTGAAGCTGTTGATAAAAGGCGTGGTGGTAATCCTTATCCCGGAATGACACAGGGTATTTTACCAGGATTCCTTGTAGGGCAACAATACAACGGTGCCGGTGCCCCACTTAATGACAGAACGGGTGCTCCATTGATTTTTACTCCACAGGTAAGATCTGTAGAAGTTAGTTCTAATCTTGAAGTTACAGGAATACGCGTAGTTAAATATCCAATTGATTATACCGGTGGTGATAACGCTGATAATGATTACGTTTATTTCAGGATAGCTGATGTTTTGCTTATGAAAGCTGAAGCAATTTTAAGAGGTGGTACTGCTACTCCTAATCCAGCTTCGTTTGGTGGCGCAAATACAGCACTGGGAATAGTAAATTATATACGTACGCACCCAAGCCGCAATGCAACAACACTTAGTGCTCTTACATTAGATAATTTATTAGATGAAAGAGGACGTGAATTTTATTGGGAAGGCTGGAGAAGGAATGACCTGATCCGTTTCGGCAAATTTCTTGGTGCATGGCAGGAAAAAGCTGCTTCAGGACCCGAAAGATTATTATTCCCGATTCCTGCAAGATCATTGGCAGCTAATCCTAACCTAACACAAAACCCGGGATATTAATAAACGATAGTTTGGTTTCATAGCGTTTTTCTCATAAAGCGGGTAGGGGCAGTTCAAAGTGTTTGACTGCCTCTTCTTTTTTGCTTACTTTCATCCCTGTAAAAATCAAATGAAACATACAAGGGTTTTTCCCGCAACAGTCATTTTATATACCATCATCATTGTTTTTTCCTGCAATTCAAAAACAAAAACAGATACTTTGTTTCAGTTGCAGGATTCTTCTGTTACAGGCATTCATTTCACCAATACCGTAGAGAATAGTAAAGACTTCAATATTTTCAGCTACCGCAATTTTTATAACGGTGGCGGGGTTGCTATTGGCGACATCAATAATGATGGCCTTGCAGATGTTTTCTTTACTGCCAATATGGGTAGCAACAAGCTTTATTTAAACAAAGGCAGTTTTGCTTTTGAAGATATCAGTGGCAAAGCAGGCATTGGAGAAAAAGGCAAGTGGAATACCGGTGTTGTAATGGCCGATATTAACGGCGACGGATGGTTAGATATATATGTATGCAATGCGGGCTATGATAAATGGAAAAACGGGGAGACAAATAAACTTTTTATCAACAACCATGATTTAACCTTTACTGAAAAAGCTGCTGAGTACGGGCTCGATGAAAAAGGTTATACCACACACGCTGCTTTTTTTGATTATGACCTGGATGGCGACCTTGATTGTTATATTCTCAACAATAGTTTTATACCGGTAAACACATTAAACTATAGTAATAAAAGGGAACTCCGGGCCGAAGACTGGCCCGTGGAAGATTTTGCAAAAGGCGGCGGGGATAAACTCCTGCGTAACGACAATGGTCATTTCACCGATGTAAGCAATGAGGCAAATATCTATGGCAGCCTGATCGGGTTTGGGCTGGGTATTACCGTTGGCGATGTTAACGGTGACCATTACCCGGATCTGTATGTGAGCAATGATTTTTTTGAAAGGGATTATTTATACATCAATCAAAAAAACGGAACATTCAAAGAAGAACTCGAAACATGGATAAATCATACAAGCATGGCTTCCATGGGAGCTGATATAGCTGATATAAACAATGACGGGTTTCCTGATATTTTTACAACCGATATGCTCCCTGCCGATGACTACCGCCTGAAAACCACTTCTTCTTTTGATAATTATGATGTTTACCAATATAAACTTAAACAAGGTTTCTATAACCAGGTGCAACAAAACGCCCTGCAGGTAAATAACCGGAATGGTAAATTCCTGGAAACTGCACATTTTAGCGGCACCGCTGCTTCCGACTGGAGTTGGGGCGCATTGGTATTTGATGCTGATAATGACGGGCTTTCTGATATCTATGTTTGCAATGGCATATATAAAGATGTTACCGACCAGGATTTTATTGATTTTTTTGCCAATGATATCATGCAAAAAATGGCTATCAGCGGCCAGAAAGAAGATATGCAACGTATTGTTGACAGCATGCCTTCCAATCCCCTTTTAAATAAAGTATTTAAAAATAACGGCGGCTTAAAATTCAGCGATGAAGGAATTAACTGGGGATTTACGCAACCTTCATTCTCTAACGGTGCTGCATACGCTGACTTAGACAATGATGGCGACCTTGACCTGGTTGTAAACAATGTAAATATGCCCTGCTTTATTTATAAAAATACCAGTCGTGAAAAGAACAATGGTAATTATTTAGCAGTGCAATTGAAAGGTACCGGCATGAATAGTTTTGCTATTGGAAGCAGCATTAAAATATTCAGCGGCAGTGAAGTGATCAGCAGGGAAGTAATTCCATCAAGAGGATTTCAATCAAGCGTTGATTATAAAAATATCATTGGCATTGGTACAGAAAAAATTGATTCACTACTTATCGTATGGCCCGATAGGTTGGTTACTAAAATTGCTTCACCACAAATAAATAAACTGCATATTATTGAATACAGTAAAAGTATAAAAAATAGGGAGCCTGTTTTACCGGCAAAACATCAACCTGTACTTTTTGAGGAGGAAATAAAAACTTCTTTTGAAAAGCATACAGAAGATGATTTTGTAGATTTTTACCAGGAAAGAAACATACCACTCATGCTTAGCAAAGAAGGCCCCCGTGCTGCAGTTGCTGATGTAAATGGCGATGGGTTGGAAGATATTTTTATCGGTGGCGCAAAGAACCAACCCGGGCAATTGTATTTGCAAACAACCAATGGATTTGTAAAACAACCTGAACCATTATTTGAGGAAGACAAAGATTATGAAGATGTAGCCGTATTATTTTTTGATGCTGATGGAGACGGAGACAATGACTTGTTTGTTGGGGCAGGAGGAAACAACCAGCCACCGAAAAGTAAACTCCTGCAACACCGGCTTTATTTGAACAACAGTCATGGAAAATTTTCAAAAGCAGTAAATGTTTTTCCGGAAAATAATGCTAATATTTCTGTGGCCATACCGTATGATTTTGATGGCGATACTGACCTTGATCTTTTTGTAGGCGGCAGAAGTATGAGTTATAATTACGGAACAAACCCTGCAAGTTATATTTATGAAAATGATGGTAAAGGGCATTTTGTTGATGTAACAAAAACAAAAGCGCCTGCAATAGAAAAAATCGGGATGGTAACCGACGCAGTGTGGGCAAATGTTTTGGGTGATGATAAAAAAGAATTGGTAATCGTAGGCGAGTGGATGTACCCGAAAATATTTTCATACAGCAATGGAAAATTTGCAGAACAAAAAACTAATATGGGTAACATGTATGGCTGGTGGCAGACCGTAAAAGCAACTGATATGGATGGCGATGGCAAGGAAGACCTCGTATTGGGCAATCTCGGGGAGAATTTTTATTTGAGCCCCGATGAAAGAAACCCCGTGAAACTATGGATTAATGATTTTGATGGAAATGGAGAATTAGATAAAATATTTTCTCGCACTGTGAATGGTAAAGATGTACCGGTGTTTTTAAAAAAAGAATTTACAGATGGGTTGCCCTCTTTTAAAAAAGAAAACCTGCGGCACCGGGCTTATGCACAAAAAACAATTCAAACTTTGTTTAAACCGGAGCAATTACAAAAAGCAGTAGTAAAAACTTTTAATTACAGTAGTAGTTGCATCGCATATAATAAGGTTAACGCCCGCCTGAATGGCGAAGTCGGGCAGGGAAATTTTGAAATAAAAAAATTGCCAACGGTGGCACAACTTTCCTGTATTAATACTGCGTTATTCAAAGACATTAATGAAGACGGCAAAATGGATATTGTGTTAGGAACCAATTTGCCGGATTGTTTGCCACAGTTTGGCAGGTTGGATGCAGGATTTGGGATCATATTAATAAATAAGGGCAATAGCGTACTGGAAGAAATGCCTGTTACCGAAACCGGCATTTCAATCAATGGCGTGATCAGGGATATTAAGCTGATCAAACAAAAAAATAGCGAAGCGTTGGTTTTCCTTCGTAACAACGATTACCCTGTATTGTATAAAAGACAACTTAAAAAAGCTAAATAGAATTATTGTTATGAAGCGTGCGGCACAACAAATGTTTAATGGAGGTACTATAACCTGCTTCAGTACAAAAGGCTTTCTTTTTTTATGTGCAATGCTTTTTCTTTTTTCATGCAACGCAAAAAAAGAAAGTATAACTTATTCGTTTGAGGCTTTGGAAAGTGACCAAACAGGACTTGTATTTATAAATAAACTTACCCCTACGCCTGGTTTTAATATGTTTAAGTATATGTATTTCTACAATGGGGCTGGTGTGGGCGCCGCTGATTTTAATAATGATGGATTGGTTGACCTGTTTTTTGCAAGCAACCAGGGACAAAATAAATTATACCTCAATAAAGGCACTTTAAAATTTGAAGATGTAACTGTTGCTGCAAAAATCCCCAACGATGGTGGATGGAGTACCGGTGTTTCAGTTGTAGATATTAATAATGATGGGTTGCCCGACCTGTACATTTGCCGTGTTGGTAATTATGAAAAACTGCAAAGCCACAACCAGTTTTTAATTTGTAAAGGACTGGATAAAAACAATATCCCCTTTTATGAAGATGAAGCAAAACAGATGGGGCTTGATAAATCTGCGTTTGGTACACAGGCAGCTTTCCTGGATTATGATGCTGATGGCGACCTGGACATGTACCTGATGAATCATTCACTTCGGTTTAACGGAACATTTAATGAACGTGAATCATATTTCAATACGTATGATACACTTGCAGGCGATTACCTTTTTCGCAACGACAATGAAAAGTTTACAGATGTAACAAAGCAGTCTGGTATCAATGCTTCCATTATTGGATATGGCCTGGGTATTTGTGTGGCAGATATTAATTTGGATGGCTGGCCGGATATTTATGTGGGCAATGATTTTCATGAAAATGATTATCTCTACATCAATCAAAAGAACGGTACGTTTAAAGAAATACTACAGGATGCAACCATGCACACAAGCCAGTTTAGTATGGGGGTGGATGTGGCAGATATTAACAATGATGCATACCCGGAAATTATCTCTATGGATATGCTTCCGTATGATCCATATATTTTAAAACGTTCATTAGGCGAGGATGAATACAATTTGTTTAATTATAAGGTACAGTATGGTTATCATCCACAATTTGCAAGAAATACTTTACAATTCAATCGGCGTAACGGGATGTTTAGTGAAGTGGGTATGTATGCAGGTGTGGAAGCTACAGACTGGAGTTGGGCTGCTTTGTGGATGGATTTTGATAACGACGGATGGAAAGACCTGTTTGTAAGCAATGGTATTCCCAAACGCCTGAATGATATGGATTATGTGAACTATGTAAGCAACGAAGAGGTGCAGGAAAAAATAAGGACTAACCATATCGAAGAAAAAGATATGGCGCTGATAGAAAAATTCCCACAGATAAAACTACCCAATCAGTTTTTTAGAAATAAAGGAAGTATAAAGTTTGATGATATAAAAGATCAGGTGAAGAATGACAAACCTACATTCAGTAACGGAGCTGTATATGCCGACTTTGACAATGATGGAGACCTGGATGTGGTGGTTAATAATATAGATGATCCTGTGCTGTTGTATGAAAATAAAATGATTAAGTCTGTAGAAAAAAAATGGATCGAACTTAAATTAAAGGGACCTGCAAAAAATACAGATGCCATTGGCGCCAAAGTAATTGTATTTGCGAAGCAAGAGATACGTACGTATGAAAATTTTCCGGTACGTGGTTTTCAAAGTAGCATGCAGGTACCATTGCACATAGGTTTGGGTAGTGTAGTTCCGGATTCTGTTTTATTAATATGGCCGGATAACAGGTATCAAAACATTCAATGCAAAACAGGTTCTATTCAAACTATCAGCTATCAAAAAGGCCTGCCGCTTTTTGATTACAATATATTTTCAGCATTTAATAAGAATACTACCAATATTGCAGAAGATATTACTATACAAACGGGTTTATTGTTTAAGCATGAAGAAAATCCTTTTAATGAATTTGACCGGGAACAACTGATCCCTCACATGGTTTCAAGGGAGGGGCCGGCGCTTGCTGTTGGGGATGCAAACGGAGATGGGTTGGAAGATGTGTTTATCGGATCATCGAAGTTTAAAAAATCTGTCTTGTTTTTTCAATTACCAAATGGAAAATTTACACAGTCAGGGCAGGCAGCTATAAATAACGACAGCACGTATGAAGATGTAGATGCTTGTTTTGCCGACATAAACAATGATAAGTTTCCAGATCTGCTGGTAGCCAGTGCCGGTAATGAGTATTATGGCAACAGTGAATTTTTGCAGCCAAGAATTTATATCAATGATGGAAAAGGTAATTTCATAAAAAGTATGAATGCTTTCGATAAATCTCTTCAACTTACAGCTTCCTGTATAAAACCCAATGATTTTAACGGCGATGGCTTTATTGATTTGTTCATCGGCGGCCGTGCAGTGCCATGGGAGTATGGAAAAATCCCCACTTCTTATTTATTACAGAATGATGGAACAGGAAAATTTGTAAATGTAACCGGAAAATATAATAATGAGTTGGCAACAATTGGTTTTGTTACCAATGCTGCATGGAGCGACCTGGATAAAGACGGGATTAAAGACCTGGTGATAAGTTTAGAGTGGGGTGGCATTGTTGCATTTAAAAATGAGAAGATAAAATTTGAAAAAAAGATAATTTCTGATAAACAAGGATGGTGGAATTTTGTATTCCCGGTTGATATAGACAACGATGGTGATCTGGATATGATTGCTGGCAATCTCGGAGAAAACAATCGCTTTAAACCTACCACAAAAAAACCTGTAAGCCTTTACTATAATGACTTTGATGATAACGGAAAAAAAGAACAGGTGCTTACTTATTTTCTCGGTGGAAAAGAAATCCCCTTTGCCAATAAGGATGAACTTACCAAACAAATGCCTGCTTTAAAAAAGAAATTTTTATATGCGGAAGATTTTGCAAAGGCTTCACTGGAAGAGATTTTCGGAAAAGGAAAATTAGAAGAGGCAAAAAAACTGACTGCAGATTATTTTTCCAGTTCGGTTTTTATAAATAACGGCAATTGGGATTTTACTATGCAACCATTGCCATGGCAGGCACAACTTTCAACTTATCGGGATGCAGTTATTGTAAATGCCAATAATGATAATCTGCCAGATGTTTTACTCGCAGGAAATTTTTATCACAGTAATATACAAATGGGAAAGTATGATGCCGATTACGGTACTGTATTGGTCAACCAGGGGAATGGGAATTTTACTTGCCAAAATTTAAATGGCCTTTTCATAAAAGGGGAGGTACGACATGTGCTGCCGGTTAATATCAAAGGAGTTAAATCTTATTTGCTCGTAAAAAATAATGACAGCACTGTTGTAATAAAATTCAGATAAGTGTATTAAAAAACCGGGTAATATAATTTAGTAATCCATTTACTGCTGTCGGGTTCTTTTGTTCTGTCGGTAACCAGTGACTGAAATGGGATGGCCGGTGAAACATAATTATAATCTGTGCGAAAATTTTCCAGTTCTTTAATAGAAAGATCAATTTTTGTAAACCCGCCTTTGATATTTGCGGTTTCCAGAAAATTTCCTCCCGAAAGCATCCGCTTGGTAATTAATGAGCCATTACCCGGTAAAAATTTATTTACGGGAATCGCCACCATAAAATACCAGGATCCGGTATCCTCTTTTTTAATGTTCAACATTGGCTTGTTGGTTGCAATAGCGCCATTGGCAGTAGCATACTGCCTTATCTTTTCAATGTTAGCATATATATCATATACCGTAGGATAATGATCTGTAAATGCTTTTAATGCAATGAGAGTACTATCAGCTAAGGTTGTTTTTTGTATGTCAAATCCATAAACATTTTGCTTACTTTTTAAAAACACCAGCAGATTTTGCAGCATTTTATTCATAGCAATTTTAATATGCTTTGCATCAAGGTAATCTGACAGCCTGGTAAATGGGTTATTGCTGCTTTGTAAATTAAACTCCCAGTTTACAAATGTATCATTACCGGATGCTTCAGCAAACAGCATACTGTTTACATTGATTTTTTTATATTTTATTTTTACATTATTATTATAAAAAGCATCAGGAGCAAATGAAAATGTACAACCATCAAAAATGAATGCTGTGGGCGAAATTATTTTAGTGTCTTCCGGTAACCATTTTTTTCTGTAATTACTGATACCCGTCATACGTTGCACGCAATTGATGCTGCAGGCAGGTTTAATTTCTTCAATAATTATTAGTTTGCGTGGGATAAAAAAATATACAGAACAAAATACCAACACTACAAGAACGGTAATACCAATCAACAATTTTTTCATAATAAGGACAGCAGAAAATCTTTAATAATATAATACTGTATATTTATATGCAATATATTAAATGGTAAGTTACCAAATTGATTTTAGTGCCCATACTTTCAAATGACTGAATTTACTTTTCGAACCTGTATTAAATAATTCAATGCCTTCATACGTTTCATTGGGAAAAACCTGCACTGTAAAAACTGCTTCCCCGCCATTTACGAAAATTTCTGCAATGCTGTTATCGAAAAAAATCTGTAATTGAAGTTTATTATTTATGAGCAGAACTGATTTCTCAAAATGGTTCATCGCTTTAAATTTTTCATGGAAATCAATGTTGCCACTTTTGCTACGGTCAACATATAATATTTTTTTTGCAACATCGTAACCAATTTCAAGGTAATGGTTGCTGCCAACTGCCAGTCTTGCGCCACATATAGAACCGGCACCTGGTTCCATATCTAATTTCATTTCAAATTGGTTGCTTTTAACCGGCAGTATATTTTTATCAGTAACCCATAAATTTGCTGATTGAAAAATTTCTTTTTTTACAAGCCTGTTTAACCCTGCAGGTTTTTGAATTAACACCCATTGCCCATCTATTTTTTTTACACTCAGGTTTCTTGGCAATGACATAGCGCTTTTCCATGGCTTTGTGGGGATATCATTTGCATAGTTCCAATTGTTTACCCAGCCAATTGCTGTAGGTAATTGTGTTGCCGGCAACTGGTTGTAGGCAATGGCAGCATAATAATCAGGGCCATAATCGGGCCTGTAAATTTCCTCAGGTGAATTTTCATTGTTGAATTTTATACCGTCAAACTCACCTACAAAATATTGCATCGTTGCATTTTGCGAAGTTTGTAAAAGCCATTTCTTTTTGCCGGGCATACCTTCCACAGGAACCTGTGTTAAATCCGGGCATTCCCACACGCCGCTTGTATCGCCGGCAGGCCCAAAATCGCTCAGATGTTCCCAGGTCTTTAAATTTTTTGATGCATAAAATTGTACAAGATGTTCTACCGGCAACATCAATGCCATTACCCAATATTTTTTTTGTTCATGCCAGAATATTTTGGGATCTCTGAAATCTTTTTTATGTAGGTCAAGCACCGGATTTTTTTCATATTTCGTCCAGGTTTTTCCATCATCTAGGCTATAGGCAATGTGCTGGGACTGGTTTACATTTTCTATATGCCCTGTATAAACTGCTACCATCGGTATCTTACCTGCCTTTCCAAAACCGCTTGTATTATTTTTGTCAACTACGCAAGTACCCGAAAATATCATAATGCCATTTTCTTCAGGAATTGCAATTGGCAAGTGATCCCAATGAATTAAATCCCTGCTTGTAGCATGCGCCCATGTCATGTGCCCCCATTTATTTTCAAATGGGTTGTGTTGATAAAATAAATGATAAACCCCTTTGTTGTAAACCAATCCATTTGGGTCATTGCACCAGTTTGTTGCCGGTGAAAAATGAAATTGCGGGCGGTATTGTTCAGTATATAATTTTATTTGTGCGTTTACCTGCAATGAAACAATGAATGAAATCGCTGCAATGTATTTTTTTAAAATGGCCATCTTTAATTTTTATCAGTTTCTTAATTTAGTTTCCAATGCTTCAAGCGAAACACCTTTTGTTTCCGGCATTTTAGTGAGTACCCAAATTAATTGTAAACACATCATAAAAGCAAGAAATGCAAATATTATCCAGGGAGAATCTTTAAGTAACCCGTTTTTTTCATCAAGGAAAACAGGTGTTATCAGGGTGATGATTGCTGCAAAAACCCAATGCACACTGGCACCAAATGACTGGCCTGCTGCCCTGATCCTGTTGGGAAATATTTCAGATAAAAATACCCATATTACAGCTCCCTGTCCAATTGCATGTGATGCAATAAAAAGCAATAAAAATATCATTAGAAATTCTGGGCTTCCCTGGGTTTTAAAAGCATATGCTACCATCGCAAGGCTGATAATATATCCCAAAGAACCAATGATAAGCAATGTTTTTCTTCCAAGCCGGTCAATAAGATACAACCCTGCAAAAGTGAAAATTAAATTAGTGCCGCCAATTGCAATGGAATTTAAAAGCGATTCTTTTGCACCCAGCCCGATCCTTGTGAGAATTTCCGGGGCATAATACAAAATAAAATTTATGCCCGAAAGCTGGTTGAAAAATGCGATTAAAAATCCCAGCCAGATAATCTTTTTATGTTTTGCATTAAAAAATTGTGATGCATTTCCTTTTGAAGTTTCTTGTTTATTGCTTTTGGTTATGGCTTCAATTTCTGCATCGGGGTTTTCAACACCAATTTCTTCCATTATTTTTTTTGCTTTCGGAAAGTTGTTCTTTTTTGTTATTAACCAACGCGGGCTTTCGGGTACCGATAAAACCATTGCGGTATAAATTAATGAAGGAATAATTAATACACCCAACATCCATCGCCAATCATTAGCACCACCAAAACCTTCAAAAAAATAGTTAGATAAAAAGGCAAGTAATATCCCGAATACAATATTGAATTGATACATCGCTACCAAACGCCCCCGGGTAGATGGAGTGGATATTTCAGAAATATAGGTTGGTGCCGCTACGGATGAAATACCAATGCCCAGTCCGCCTAAAAACCGAAAGAAAGAAAATGTATATGGGTCTTGTGCAAATGCTGAACCAAATGCGGAAATGGCAAACAATATCCCAATCCAGAGCAATACTTTTTTTCTGCCATATTTCTCTGTTGGGATACCGCCAAATATTGATCCCAATACAGTTCCCCATAAAGCCATTGACATAATAAAAAAACCATGAAATAAAGGCGAAGTATGCCACAGTGCTTTTATTGGCTGGTTGGCTCCCGAAATCACAACCGTATCAAACCCGAAAATGAACCCGGCCAGGGCAGCTACTACTGCAGACCGGAAAAGCTTATTTCTTTTCATAGCAAGAATATTTAATTTAAGATAGTTAAAACAGTGAGGGTTTTGCCTGGTCTTTTTCGAATAAAAAATTGCAACCGATTGCGGTGAAGAAAAAAAAGCGTAGTAGCTTTTTTATAATTCGATACCTTTAAAAGCTAAACCATTGCTATGCAAAAAAAACATTTCATGATCATTTTATTTCTTTCATTGGCTTTTATTTCCTGTAACAATGCAACAAAAAAGGAAGAAGATTTAACCACAAGCAATAATCATGTCAAATGGTGGAAAGAGGCCGTTGTTTACCAGGTTTATCCCCGCAGTTTCCAGGACAGTGATGGCGATGGTGTAGGTGATCTGAAAGGGATCATTCAACGGCTGGATTATATAAAAAGCCTGGGAATAGATATTGTTTGGCTTAATCCGATCTATGGCAGTCCCAATGCAGATAATGGTTATGATATTAGTAATTATGATGCCATCATGAAAGAGTTTGGCAACATGAATGATTTTGATTTGATGTTAAAAGAAATGCACAACCGGGGAATAAAATTGGTGATGGACTTAGTAGTAAATCATTGCAGTGATGAACATGAATGGTTTAAACAGGCTCGGAGTTCAAGAACAAATCCGTACAGGAATTATTTTCATTGGTGGCCGGCGGAAAATGGTAAACCGCCTTTCCGCCCCGGTGCTTTTGAAGTAGATGGAAGTGGTTGGCGTTTTGATTCATTGACCAATAGTTATTATTTGCATTATTTTAGTTACAAACAACCCGATCTGAATTGGGAAAATCCAAAACTCCGCCAGGAAATTTATGCTATGATGAACCGTTGGTTTAAAAAAGGAGTAGATGGTTTTAGAATGGATGTAATCCCTTTCATAGCAAAAGACACAACATTCCCGGTTATAACAGAACAGTTTTTAAAAGAAAAATTCAATGGAGGATGGGATCAATACCTTGCCAGTGGGCCGGGGTTACACAATTACCTCCAGGAAATGAATAGAGAAGTACTGAGTAAATATGATATTATGACGTTGGCAGAAGGTGCAGGAACAACCAAAGCTACTGCTATGAATTTTGTAGATCCCGACAGAAAAGAACTTGATATGAGTTATCACTTTGAAGGGGTTAGTTTAGGCTACGTTCCCGGCTACTTTAAAAAAATGAATCCCGATTGGAGCCTTACAGAATTTAAAAAAATATATTCCGGTTGGGATAGTGTATTTGCAAACAAAGGCTGGGGAACAATTTATCTGGGTAATCACGATCAACCGCGTATGGTTAGCCGCTGGGGAAATGATGCACCTGAATACAGGGTAGCATCATCTAAAATGCTTACCACATTTTTATTAAGTATGAGGGGAACGCCTTATTATTATTTCGGCGATGAACTGGGAATGACGAATATTAAATTTGACAAAATTGAAGATTACAGGGATATTGAAACGATTGCAGAATATGGAAAAGTTCAGAAAGCCGGTGGTGATCTGAAACAATTCATTGAAGACCAGAAAACAGGCGGTGCCAGGGATAACGGGCGTACACCGATGCAGTGGAATGCAGGTGCCAATGCAGGTTTTACAACAGGAGTACCCTGGTTAAAAGTAAACGATAATAAAACGGAGATCAATGTAGAAGCTGCTGAAAAAGACACCAATTCAACTTTAGCATATTTTAAAAAAATGGCAAAGCTTCGAAAAGATAAAAAAGATGTGTTGGTGTATGGTAAGTACACTTTACTTGATGCCGATAACCCTGATGTATATGCTTATACAAGAGAAGCCGGCGGGGAAAAAGTTTTGGCACTGTTGAGTTTCAGGAAAAGCGGTGGTACATTTAATTTGGATAAAATGCAGCTTGGTGAAGAATGGGTAAATAATATGCAACATTTAAAAGTAAATGGCAGTATTGTTACATTAAAGCCTTACCAGGCTTGTATTGTAAAGTTGAAATAAATAGCATGCTATCAGGCAATTTTTTTTAATACATAAAAATAATATCAATGAAATATTTTCTTGCAGTATTTACCTTGTTCTCTTCATTTGTTTGTTTTTCTCAAAATAAATTACCCTTTCAAAATGCTTCTTTGCCTATAACGCAACGGGTAAAAGATTTGTTAAGCAGAATGACCGTAGAAGAAAAAGCTGGTCAGTTAAATCAACTAAACGGCGGTGCATTCACCGGCCCGGCTGTTAACGATGCCGGTCAGCAGGAAAAAACCGCCATGGTAAAAGCAGGCAGGGTAGGTTCATTGCTAAACGTTGTAGGTGTTGCCGATACAAGATCTATTCAACAAACAGCAATGCTTAGCCGCTTGCATATTCCACTGTTATTTGGCTATGATGTTATTCATGGATATAAAACAATTTTTCCTATTCCATTGGCAGAAGCCTGTAGCTGGGATCTGTACGGGATAGAGAAAAATTCATCTGTTGCGGCTAAGGAAGCATCGGCAGCAGGTATTCACTGGACATTTGCACCTATGTGTGATGTTACCAACGATCCACGCTGGGGCAGGATCATGGAAGGTGCCGGCGAAGATCCTTATTTGGCAGGGTTGGTTTCTGCTGCAAGGGTAAAAGGCCTGCAGGGGAAATTAAATGACAATGAACATATCATGGCCTGTGTAAAACATTTCGCTGCTTATGGTGCTGTAGAAGCCGGTAGAGAATACAACCAGGTTGATGTAAGCCGTGTACTACTTTGGAATAAATACCTGCCACCTTATAAAGCAGCAGTTGATGCCGGTGCTGCAACGGTTATGAATGCTTTCAATGTAGTGGATGGCGTTCCTGCAAGCGCTAATAAATTTTTAGTAACAGATGTATTGAAAAAGAAATGGGGTTTTAAAGGTTTTGTGGTCAGCGACTGGGCTTCATTTAAGGAAATAATTATTCATGGCCATGCTGCCGATGAAAAAGAGGCAGCCCTAAAAGCTATATTGGCCGGAAGTATGATGGATATGGAAAGTAAGGTATCTGAAAAATATCTGCCTCAATTAATAAAGGAAGGAAAAGTAACGATGCAACAATTAGATGAAGCAGTTGGCAGCATATTGTATCAGAAATTCAGGTTGGGTTTGTTTGAAGACCCTTATAAATTTTGTAATGAGGAAAAAGAAAAAGCCACTTTGTTTACTGTGGCCAACAGGGAAATTGCAAGAGATGCAGCAAAGAGATCAATTATACTGCTTAAGAATGAAAACAATATTTTGCCAATTGACAAAAATAAAAAAGTGGCATTGATCGGTTTGTATGCAAACAGCAAAACCGACATGTTTGATTTTTGGGTTGCCCAGGGAAATAGCAATGATGCAGTTTCTGTTTACGAAGGATTGAAAAATAAATTCAGCAGTATTAGTTTCTGCAATGGATACAATGCAGATAATACTACCAATGAAACATTGATAAATGAGGCCGTACAAAATGCAAACGCAGCAGATGTGATAATAGTTAATATCGGTATCAGCGGAAAGATGGCAGGTGAAGACCGGTCGCTTGCAAATCCTGTTATCAGCGATGGACAACTGGAATTATTAAAAGCATTACAAAAAACAGGAAAGCCTGTTGTTGCGTTGGTATCAAGTGCAAGGCCATTGATCCTTACACAAGCCGAACCATTGATCAATGCAATGGTTCAATGCTGGATATTGGGAACAGAGCATGGCAATGCTATTGCTTCCATGTTACTCGGAGAATACAATCCTTCTGCAAAAACGGTAGTAACTTTTCCTTATGCTGTTGGCCAAATTCCTGTTTATTACAATCATTTTAATACCGGCAGGCCAGAACAAACAGATGGTATGGGTAACTGGTATAGCCGTTACCGGGACATGACAAGAGAACCATTGTATCCTTTCGGTTATGGCTTAAGTTATACTGAGTACAGTTATAGTGATATAAAACTTTCGGCTCCATCTATAAAGGAAGCAGATAAACTAACTGTTACTGTTTCCGTTTCCAATACAGGTAAAATGGATGGTGAAGAAACAGTGCAATTGTACATCAGGGATTATGCAGCTTCGGTAATAAGGCCGGTGAAAGAATTGAAAGCGTTTAAAAAGATCATGCTCAAAGCAGGTGAAACAAAAGAGATCAGTTTTACATTAACTGAAAAAGACCTTTCTTTTTTTGATGCCAATGGGAACAGCATCGTGGAACTTGGAAAATTCAGTGTTTTTGTGGGTGCTAATTCAAAAGATGTAAAACAGGCAGATTTTGAATTGAGATAATGTAAAATCCTGTTACCGGGTTGATCATTCATATTATTCATTGCAATATTCTTTTTAATTTAGTATGATTTTAAAAAATGTTTTACGACTCTTATTGATCACAATTGTGCTTACTGAATTTTTTTCCTGCAATGGGAATGAAAAAAATGCTGAAGCAAAGGATTCCACCATAGATTCTGTTAAAGACAGAAAGTGGTGGAAAGAAGCTGTGGTTTATCAAATCTATCCCCGGAGTTTTAAAGACAGTGATGGTGATGGTATTGGTGATTTGAAAGGCATTATTTCAAAATTGGATTATATTAAAAGCCTGGGTATTGATGCAGTTTGGTTAAATCCAATTTATAGTTCCCCGAATGATGATAATGGTTATGATGTAAGCGACTATCGCAATATCATGAAAGATTTTGGAACCATGGAAGATTTTGATTTATTGCTAAAAGGAATGCATGAGCGTGGTATTAAACTGGTAATGGACCTGGTAGTTAATCACAGCAGTGATGAACATGAATGGTTTAAACAAAGCCGCAGTTCACGAACAAGTCCATACCGTAATTATTATCACTGGTGGAATGCAGAAAGAGGAAAGCCTGCATACCGATATAGTTTGTTTGATGTTAATCACGATGCCTGGAAATATGATTCCCTTACCAATGCTTATTACTTACATTATTTTTCGAGAAAGCAACCCGACCTTAACTGGGAAAACCCCGGACTTCGGCAGGAAATATATGACATAATGAAATTCTGGACTGATAAAGGTATTGATGGTTTCCGGTTAGATGCATTTCAATTTGCGGCGAAGGATACTACCTTTCCCGCATTTCCGGAAGGCTATGAAAAAAACTTTATAAAATATATTGCCATGGGGCCACACCTGCATGATTATTTAAAAGAAATGAATCAGCAGGTTTTTAGCAAGTATGACATCATGAGTGTGGCTGAAGGCGCCGGTAATTCATTTGAAGATGCACACAACCTCGTGGATGCAGATCGTAAAGAACTTGGAATGGCTTACGCATTTGATGCAGTAGATATTGCTAAACGGAACGGATACAGTCTTTTACATTTTAAAGAAGTATTCAGCAGGTTGGACAGTGCTTTTGCTGAAAAAGGATGGCTTGCTGTTTTTCTTGCCAATCATGACCAGGCAAGGCTGGTAAGCCGGTATGGAAATGACAGCCCGGCTTTCAGGGAACTGTCTTCTAAAATGCTTAACACTTTTATCATGAGCATGCGTGGAACTCCATATTGTTACTATGGGGATGAATTGGGGATGGCAAATGCCGGGTTTGATAAAATAGAAGAATACAATGATATGCCAACGCTGAATGAATACCAGCACCAGAAAAATATCGGGGGCAATATGCAAAAATTCATGGCCGATATAAAATTCAGTTGCCGCGACAATGGCCGTACGCCAATGCAGTGGGATAGCACTATGTATACGGGCTTTACCATTGGTAAACCCTGGCTGAAAGTAAATCCAAATTATAAAACCATCAATGTTGCTGCTCAGGAAAAGGATCTCAATAGTTGCCTTGATTATTTTAAAAAAATGGTTAAGCTGAGAAAGGATAACGACGTACTTATTTATGGTAAATACACATTAATTGATAAAGACAATCCTGATGTATATGCTTATACAAGAGAACTCAATGGGAAAAAAATATTGGTATTACTAAACTTTCACAATACTTCTGCAAAAATAAATGCGGTTATAGATATGCATAACGCAAAAGTTTTGATGAATAATTATGCAGCGCCTTCAACAGATGGGAACCTGAAACCTTACGAAGCTATCATTTATGAACTGTAAAAATGCGTAATCTTCTTACAGCAATCGTTTGCAGAAACACATATAGCAATTGAAATCTGCTCTTTTGCACCAATATGCATAAATTAGCATGGTTAATATTTACCATCGATCAGTTGCTATGAAGAAATTTATATTGATTCCTGTTTTGTTTCTGGCCATTCAGTCATTTGCTCAAACAATTGATGCATGGAAAATAACTGCCAATAATATTGACCCTGCAAATTATTACGGCATTACTGTAGCCAACGGAATGATCGGCATCGTTTCTTCTCCTGAGCCATTTAAAGTAAAAGATGTTGTATTGGCAGGAGCCTATGATCTTTATGGAAGGGGAAGGGTAAGTAATTTCTTAAAGAGTTTCAACCTGTTAAATTCTTACCTGGAAATTGACGGTAAAAGAACAGAAGCAAAAAATATTTCCGGCATGAAGCAGGAACTGGATATGAAAAAAGCAGGCTTCACCACTTCTTTTGACTATGCTGATAAAGCTACCGTTTCTTACACGTATTATTCCCTTCGCCAATTGCCTTATACGGTATTGATGGACATAAATATTACAGCAAAAAAGGATATTACGATAACCGGCGCCAGTGTTATGGAAGCGCCCGATGCGCTAAAAGATGTTCAGAATTATTACAATGAAATAGACAGGCCACATGTAGTGATCAGCTTACTCACGTCATCGGCTAAAAGCCCTACGGGAAAATTGTTGATGTGTGCAAGCAATACTTTTTTGTTCAGTGAAGTTCATGGTAGCGAGCCTAAAGTGATCCATGAAATGTGGGACAATAACATGCACCTGATGAAGTTTACCAAAAAGATCAAAGCCGGCGAAACATATCGGTATTCTATTGCAGGATCATCCATTACTTCAGCTCATCATGCAGATCCATTGAATGAAGCAGAAAGGGCAACCATTTTTGCAAAATTAGAAGGAAGGGAGCGATTGATAAATTTTCATACCAAAGCATGGGATGAATTGTGGAAGAGTGATATTATAATTGAAGGCGATGAACAAAGCCAACAGGATGTACACAGTATGCTGTACCATTTATATTCATTTACAAGAGAAGGAACGGCTTTGTCTCCTTCGCCCATGGGCTTAAGCGGGCTTGGTTACAATGGCCATGTTTTCTGGGATACAGAATTGTGGATGTATCCTTCCTTGTTAGTACTGCATCCTGAAATTGCAAAAAGTATGGTGGAATATCGTTACCAGCGCTTAGATGCAGCAAAGCGCAATGCTTTCAGCAAAGGATATAAAGGAGCTATGTTTCCCTGGGAGAGCGCCGAAACAGGTGTGGAAGAAACACCCGTTTGGGCATTGAGCGGCCCGTTTGAAAATCATATTACCGCCTGTGTTGGCATTGCTGCATGGAATTATTATTGTGTTACACAGGATAAAAACTGGTTGAGAGAAAAAGGCTGGCCGATACTTAGTGCTACTGCAGATTTTTGGGCAAGCCGAGTAGAAAGAAATGGAACCGGGCGTTATGATATTAATAATGTAGTAGCTGCCGATGAGTGGGCAGAAAATGTAGACAACAATGCTTTTACCAATGCTGCTGCAAAAAACAATTTGCAGTTTGCTACAGAAGCTGCAAAAATTTTGGGCATAGCACCCGATGCTGACTGGATGCATGTTGCAAATAATATCCCGATATTAAAAATGGCCGATGGGGTTACCAAAGAACACGCAACTTATAATGGCGAAGGAATAAAACAAGCCGATGTTAATTTGCTTGCTTATCCATTGAAACAAATTACTGATGCTGTTCAGATAAAAAAAGACCTGGAATATTACGGAACAAGGATCCCCAATGAAGGCACACCTGCTATGACACAAGCAATATTTGCATTATTATATGCAAGGCTGGGCGAAAGTGAAAAAGCATTTCATTGGTTTAAAGATGCCTATACGCCTAATTTAAATCCACCGTTCCGTGTTATTGCAGAAACAAAAGGAGGAACCAATCCTTATTTTGCAACAGGCGCAGGAGGGGTTATTCAAGCTTTGTTAATGGGTTTTGGCGGATTGGATATTACTGCAAACGGTATTGTACAACTAAAATCAGTATTACCAAAGCAATGGAAAAGCCTTACCATAACAGGGGCAGGGCCACAGAAAAAAAATTATACAATTAAATAACTATATTTATAATTCATAAAAATGTCAGGCAAACACAATAGATTCTGAAAAAGATAACTATCATATTTTTATTATCGTTGATGCTATTTAATTTGGCAGGTTACCGCTTTGTTTTTTCATTCCAGGAAAATAAAGCAACACAAAAATTAGAAGCTTCTATTGATGCAGGAAATTATACTGATGCCAACCTGGTGGAAATAAAGATGCCACTTAACATGCCGTATGTTTCAGATAAAAGTTATGAAGCTGCTTATGGTGAAACTTCAATAAATGGCGAGATTTACAGATATGTAAAAAGAAAGATAAGTAACAATACTTTATTCCTGCTTTGTATCCCTCACCGTGAAAAAACAAATGCACTTACTGCAAAACATGAATTTGAAAAAAATATTGCTGGTGATAGCAAAGAAAATAATCAACAGAAAAACCCATTAGCCCCATTGTTTAAATTAATGCAGACAGAGTTTCTGCAAAATGATATGCAATACCCCGCTGATGATTCACAAATGACCATTGCTTCATTACCTGAAACTGCGGATCAAAGAGTAGCTTGCCTTTTCACACCACTCACAGCTGAGCAACCTCCGGAATTTTTCAGCTGAGCAGCCATCCAACTATTTTCTACTTAATTTATTACTAAATGAAGGCAATAAAGCTAATGACGCTTTTATTGCTTGTGGCTATGATAGGCTGCAGGCAGAAAAGCAACAGCAATGTATATAAAACTTTTTTTAATGATCCGGCGCTTTACAGTAAAACCGTAAAGAAATTAAATGATGTTGTCCTGGAAAATAATTTTCCACCTATGATAGCCAGCCGCAATTATGTGTACGCTAACATTGCAGCGTATGAATGTATGGCGGCGGGTGACAGCAGCTTTATTAGTTTATCGGGACAAATTAAGCATTTGCCAACAATGCCAAAACCAATTCAGGGAAAAGAAATTAATTTTTCACTTGCTGCATTACTCTCATTCACAAAAGTTGGAAATGCAGTTACCTTTCCGGAAGGCAGCATGATGGGCTATTATGATGAACTTAAAAAAATGGCAGATAGTATTGGTATACCTGCAGACATTTTAAACAATACTATTGTGTATGCTGATTCAGTTGTGGCAAATATTATGCGATGGAGTAGGAAAGATAATTATGCTCCAACAAGA
>JANNBU010000211.1:0-5100 GCA_031385805.1 Ferruginibacter sp. | reverse complement strand
AGTTTAGCCATCGTATATATTTTTTATTAAATACCCATTAAATAATGCTGCAAACCTACTTTAAATCAGGGCAGGTACAAAGAAAAAAAGTATCTGGCGCAATCAATTAATAATAAGTTCTTTATTATGCCGTTATTTAATTGCATATTTGCATCATGTCTATGGTATTTTTAAAAAATACCCTTTTATGGGTAGTTCTTAATAATTGTTAGTATTTAAATTCGTTCTGCAAAACATATTTGATACTTTTGTAAAACAAGGACTGTTTTAAACCAATTGCATGGATAATATATTACTTACCGCGGCGCTGTCGTTTCTAATAACGTTTTTCGCCATCCCTGTTATTATTCAGGTTGCAAAAGATAAAAAACTTTTTGATGAGCCAGATGAACGAAAGGTTCACAAAGCTGTTATACCCACTTTAGGAGGCCTCGGTATTTTTGCCGGATTTATAGTTGCAACGCTTATGGGCGTTCCTCAGGGAATTACTACCGAATTACAATATTTTGCTGCCGCTTCTATAGTTATCTTCTTTTTGGGAATGAAAGATGATATTCTTGTTTTATCAGCCAGCAAAAAATTCATAGGCCAGTTGATCGCTGCAGGCATCCTCATAAAATTTGCAGGCGTTCAAATTACCAACATGCATGGTTTCCTTGGAATTTATGAGATCCCTCATTATGCCAGCATTGCGCTTTCATTATTTACCATCATTGTTATAACTAATTCTTTCAATTTAATTGATGGCATTGATGGCCTGGCAGGAAGTCTGGGTCTTTTAACAACCTTGGTTTTTGGGACTTACTTTTTCTATATTAACCAATTGGCTTATGCCGTGATGGCATTTGCATTGGCCGGAAGCCTTATCAGTTTCCTGTTATATAATTTTTCCCCTGCTAAAATATTTATGGGCGATACGGGTTCATTATTACTCGGCCTGATAAATTCAATACTCGTAATAAAATTCATCAACCTTGCGGGTACCCCGGGTGTTAATTTACCATTGGCCGCTGCTCCGGCGATTGGATTTGCCATTTTAATGATCCCGCTATTTGATACACTCAGGGTTTTTGGATTAAGAATACTGGACCGCAGATCTCCATTTAGTCCCGACAGAACCCATGTACATCATTTCCTGCTTGACATTGGTTTTTCCCACAAAAAAATTACGCTTTATTGCGTTAGCCTGAATATCCTTATTATTGCAATGGCTTATGGTCTTCGAAACTTCGGCACTACAATAGTGATGGGCATGTTGCTGATAACAGGATTTTTATTTATCGGTATCATCTATTACCTGCGCCAGAAAAACAAGCCGGTTTCTGTTGATGCTATCGTAGAAAATGAGATGAGAAAATCTCACAAAATATTATCCCTTTCACCCGAAACAGTTGAAGTAGAGTAATACTGCTCATGGCTCCTTTCTTCATATTTAGTTAAACTTTAAAACTACCTCCAACTAATAGTAGTTTTTTATAGCTTTGCAGCCAATTCAAATTATTATGTCAGAAGAACTAAATAAAATATTGGCAGATACGGAATCTGCAATGAAAAAAGCCATCAATCACCTCGAAGCTGAATTGGTTAAGATCCGTGCCGGCAAGGCAAACCCAAGTATGCTGGATGGCATCATGGTAGATTACTATGGGAACCCCACTGCTATAAACCAGGTTGCCAATGTATCCTCATTAGATGCCCGTACCATTTCTGTACAACCATGGGAAAAGAATATGTTGCAGCATATTGAGAAAGCGATCACTGCCGCCAACATTGGTATTAATCCGCAAAATGACGGAAATGTGATCCGACTGTTCCTTCCGCCACTTACAGAAGAAAGAAGAAAAGAATTGGTGAAAAAGTGTAATGGTGAAGGAGAGAATGCAAGGGTATCCATCAGGAATATCCGCAGGGATGGAATTGAGCACATTAAAAAATTACAAAAAGACGGCCTGAGTGAAGATGCCTGCAAGGATGCTGAAAAAGAAGCGCAGGATCTGACAGATAAATTTATTGGCCTGGTTGAAAAACACCTCGAAGCAAAGGAAAAAGAAATTATGGTTGTTTAAGCAGTTGGTCAGGCGACCAACTGCGGCTAATGCGCTGTTGGTAATTCTGCCGTTGTTGGTCGCCTGACCAACAACATCGCCAGCCAACAACTTTTTGGATAAGCACCATTTTTTATATATTATGATCTTATGATGCAGTTTGTCCGCGAAACCTGGTTCATACTTTTTTCCATTCCTTTATACAGCATATTAATAGGAACAGAGATCCTTTTGAGTAACTGGACAGGGGAAAAATTCTATAGCTTCCAGGCCACCCTTCAAAACGTTTATCTCACTGTTTTAAATGCCGGACTCGATATATTATTACGTTGGATTTTCTATATAGCTGTATTGATGTGGACTTACCAGTATCATTTTTTTAGAATTGAAAATGTTTATTTCTACTGGTTTGCGTTATTTATTCTTGAAGACTTTGCTTTTTATTTTGAACACCGGGTTGATCATTATTGCCGCATCTTCTGGGCCGTTCATGTTACACATCATTCATCCGAAGAATTTAATTTAACAACCGGTTTCCGGTCTTCGGTACTGCAACCCGTTTACAGGTTCATTTATTTTATACCGATCGTTGTCGTTGGCTTTCATCCTTTGGATGTTGTGTTTATGTATTCTCTTACACAAACATACGGCATACTGATACACACACAATACATCCATAAAATGCCCCGCTGGTTTGAAACCATTTTTGTAAGCCCTTCACATCACCGGGTTCATCATGCAAGTAATGTAAGATACCTCGATAAGAATATGGGTATGTGCCTCATCATCTGGGATAAAATGTTCGGCACATTTCAGGAAGAACTGGAAACTGATCCCGTAAAATACGGGCTCACCAAACCAGTTGAAAATATCAATAATCCTTTTAAAATAATTTTTCATGAATGGCAAAGCATTGGTAAGGATATGAGAAAAAAAATATCATTTTCAACACGGTTAAAATATTTATTCATGCCGCCGGGATGGAGCCATGATGGCAGAAGTAAAACCGCTGACCAGATGAGAAAAGAATTATTATAACATTTTATGCCTGGCAGGTGAAAACACCTGCCAGGGCGGGTAGCCGTGGTCGCTGTTTTCACCGACCACAAAAGTTAATTGAAAGAATTATTATAAATTATCCCCTAAATTTAATCATGCAAATATTTCGGGTAACAGATGAAACAGGCGCTAAACTTTTTATAAGCGTTCCGTTATCCATTTATAAGGATGACCCAAAATGGATCAGGCCGCTTGACAAGGATATCAACGAGGTTTTTGATGAAAAGAAGAACAAAGCTTTTCGTTTTGGAAAAATTGAAAGATGGATATTAAAAGATAATAACGGAAATCTAACTGGACGCATTGCAGCTTTTGTAAATAAAAAATATAAGAACAAAGGCGATGACATGCCGGTTGGCGGTATTGGTTTTTTTGAATGCATCAACAACCAGGAGGCTGCAGACCTTTTATTAGACAATGCAAAACACTGGCTCATACAACATGGTATGGAAGCGATGGATGGTCCCATTAATTTTGGGGAGCGTGACCGCTGGTGGGGAATGATAACAAAAGGCTATACAGAACCTCTTTATTGCATGAATTATAATCCGCCGTACTACGTAGATCTTTTTGAGCATTATGGATTCAAGATCTTCTTTAACCAGGTATGTTTTGGATTGGATGCACAAAAAAAATTAGCGCAAAAAGTATTGGATCGTCACAAGATCCATGAAGCCAATCCCGATATTGGTTTCAGCACGATCAAAAAAAATAACCTCGAAAAATATGCTGTTGATTTTATTGAAGTATATAATAAAGCATGGGCAGGCCATGGTGGTTTAAAACAGCTTACCAAAGAACAGGTGATGATCATGTTTAAAAAAATGAAACCGGTGATGGACGAAGACGTTGTTTACTTTGCCTATTACAAAGGAACCGCTATTTCCATGTTCGTTAATCTTCCCGATATTAACCAGTATTTTAAACACCTCAACGGAAAATTCGGCTTGTTGCAAAAGCTTGAATTTTTGTGGAGGCAGAAATTCAGGAAATCAAGAAAATTTGTCGGGATGGTATTTGGCACTGTACCTGAATGGCAGGGAAAAGGCATTGACGCATTTATTATTGGTGAATGTGCAAAAATTGTACAGGTACCGCCCTATCATTATACACAGTATGAAATGCAGTGGATCGGCGATTTTAATACCAAAATGATCAATGTGGCAGAAAGCCTTGGTGAAACATATCGCAGCAGGCAATTAACCACTTTCAGGTATATATTTGACCGGACAAAAGAGTTTAAACGGCACCCGATGCTGGCATAAAGCCCGTTCTGCTTGTCATGCTGAGGAACGAAGCATCTCAATAGATTCTTCCGCAGCCTGTACTGAGGAATGAAGTATCAGAATGACAAATTGAGATGTGGTTGTTATAAATTAATAATTTAGATTTGCCTCAATCAGCATTTTTTTAGCCTATTGATCATCGGATATTATGGATAAATTTATTGTTTCAGCAAGGAAGTACCGTCCGCAGAATTTCGGTACTGTTATCGGGCAATCGCATATCACGACCACATTAAAAAATGCCATCAACAACAATCAACTGGCACATGCATTTTTATTTTGCGGCCCACGTGGTGTGGGTAAAACAACCTGTGCCCGTATTCTCGCAAAAACGATCAATTGTGAGAACCGCACCAAAGATGGTGAAGCATGTAATACCTGTAACAGTTGTGTATCATTCGATAATGGCATCTCATTAAATATTCATGAACTGGATGCTGCGAGTAATAATTCTGTTGATGACATCAGAACATTGGTAGAACAGGTTCGCTTTGCACCACAGGCAGGAAAATACAAAGTATATATTGTGGATGAGGTTCACATGTTAAGTGCCTCTGCATTCAATGCATTTTTAAAAACACTGGAAGAACCCCCACCGTATGCAATTTTTATTTTGGCTACTACAGAAAAGCATAAGATACTTCCAACCATACTCAGCCGTTGCCAGATATTTGATTTCAAACGCATCACCAATAACGATACAGTAGAAC
>JANNBU010000186.1:0-10461 GCA_031385805.1 Ferruginibacter sp. | reverse complement strand
ATGCAAAAAAACTTTGTACGGTAAGGCTTAGCCGAAAAGTATTTCCGAACCTTCCTTCATATAGTTTGGGTAACCTCTGCCGTAACCTGCACATACCGATCGAAGACCGGCACCGGGCCGATGGGGATGCAAAAGCAACGGTAATATTATTTGAAAGGCTGATGCAGCATGGTGCAGATGTGCATATCAGTGCCATGCTCAAAAGATCTTCCGCAGAACAATGGCTTCCACTGCATCTGGAGAAAAATGAGATCAGTCAACTGCCTTCATTACCCGGTGTATATTATTTTCACAATGCAAAGAACAAGGTCATTTATGTTGGCAAAGCAATCAATATCAGGAAAAGGGTAAGCAGTCATTTTACACACAATGATGCAGCAAAAAAACGGCAGGACTTTCTAAGACATGTTCATAAAATTACACATGCCGTTTGTGCAAATGAATTGCAGGCACTGATACTGGAGAGTACTGAAATAAAAAGGCTCTGGCCAAGGTATAATGACAGCCAGAAGCAGCCTGCACAAAAATACGGGCTCTATTGTTTTGAAGACAGCCGTGGCTATATGAGGCTTGCCATTGATAAAAAGAAAAAGCATTTTCCGGCCTTGTATTATTTTAATCTCCTGCACGAAGGCCAGGTACTTTTAAAAAGAATGATAGAGGAATTTGAACTGAACATCAAACTTTGTTACATCGATAAAACAGCCATTTCGGAAAAAGATATTGCATTTTTAGATGCACCAAACCGGTATAATAAAAAAGTAAAAATTGCTTTGGAACATTTACAAAAACAATTACCCACTTTTGCCATCGTAGATGAAGGCTTGTCAAAAGAAAAAAAATTATACCTGTTGATAGAACGGGGGAGTTTCTGGGGAATGGGATATTTAAATGAGGGGGAGAAAGTGAATAATGTTGCTGAATTAAAAGAAAAGATCCATCCTTATGCCGATAATGATTTTATACGAAATAGTATTTATGCATTTGCTGCGGCAAATCCTGCAAAAAAACTTGTGTTGAATTACTGATATTGTTTCGGGCATCCAGTATCCGGCATTCAGTATCCAGTATTCCCCTCACACCAGCACTTCAATCGTAGCACCGATCTGCCGGTCAGTAATAGCATCACATTGTGGTTTTAAAATTTTGTAACTGCCATTTTTTACAGCATATTTCCCTTTGGTATGAATAAGCATGGCACATTGTTCTGCCTGTTCCTGCTGATGTCCGCAAATATCTACCAGGGTTTCGATCACCCATTCAAAAGTATTTACTTCATCATTCCAAACGATCAGGCTGTATGAATTTTCTGTTTCTGTAAGCAGATCGACTACTTCCAGGTTGGATGTATCTTGTTGATATGTGTGTGATGTTGACATGATAGCTGTTGTAAAATTAATTCATTTTTTGAACCGAACAGCTTATATAACAAAGGTTTTTTTGTAATCATTTAAATAAGACAAAACAAAAAAAATGCATAAATGAAAAAACCTCACAATTTCTTGTGAGGCTTTGTGGGAGTTGACGGGGTCGAACCGCCGACCCTCCCGACTTATCGGTCGGGATGCTTTAAACCAATGAGCTTTTCAATTTTTTTACGGCTTTTCCAGGATTTAATTTCTTTTTCTCGCTTTTGTGCACATGCTTTTTCAATAAAAACTTCAGTATAAACAATCGTCCAATCTGACTTACCACCAGTGAACCCTTTATGATTACTATTATGCTTTCTGAGCCTTTCTGTAATCTCATCTCCAGTAAATCCAATATAGTATTTATTTAAAATGGCACTATGTAATATGTAAACATAAAATTGCATAAATAAAAAGCCTCGAATTAATTCGAGGCTTTGTGGGAGTTGACGGGGTCGAACCGCCGACCCTCTGCTTGTAAGGCAGATGCTCTAAACCAACTGAGCTAAACTCCCTTTTTGTTTTTCGGACGGCAAAGATAGGAGTAAAAATTTTACTGCAAAATATTTACAGTACTATTATTTAAAAAATAAATGGTATTTATCGGCGATAATATTCTGTAATGCACAATATAGATCATCATGTTAATAAATATTTGTTTGTAATAAATATAAAATGTTTGTAACTTAATGGTTCTTAACCAAAACTAATTTTATGAGCTTGCTTCATCAAAGATCATGGTCAGGTAAAAATATTCCCCACTGGGTTGTAATTGTGCGTATCGTACTCGGAATATGCCTTATTTATAAAGGGATTGATTTCATTCAACACAAGGACCAGCTTGATGCTGTTTTTGCCGGAACAAAAACAATCAAAAAATTCGTATGGGTGATCTCATTTCTTCCCTGGGTACATATCATTGGGGGAATCATGATTCTTATAGGCCTCCTCACAAGGTTTATGGCACTTATTCAAATTCCTATTGTTTTGGGAGCCGTGGTTTTTGTCAATATACGTGATAGCGTTGGCGATGGTGTTAAACAAGGCGAATCTGAATTACCTTTCTCATTTCTCATACTTGTACTGGTAATCGTATTTTTTATTGAAGGCGGGGGATATATGTCGCTCGACAACTATATACGTAAGCCACTAAATCAGGATGAAGATGAACCTGAAGAATCTATAGCATAAGGATTTACCCGGCCTTTAATACAAGTATGCTTTCATTAGTCGTTTAGTTTGAATGATTTTAGGTCTTTCTATGTTTAAACGTTGGGTTTAACTGGAAATTCCCGAATTATTAGCATTTAAAATGCTGCAATTACAGGGGTTCAATTCAAAAAAATTTGGAATTTTACCATTATTCAAACTATATTTGTACTCTATAGTTTACAGAAATACCACTTGCTACCAATTCAATTCCTTCTAAACACCTGGAAAGATAATTGCCTTTGGCAATATTCATTATCCACTTATTCTCAAAGAATTTCTGCATTTTTTCAATCCATTTTCAGGAAAAACGGTTGCTAATTATTTATTGATCCTGTACCAGTTTTTTATGTATCCATAATATTCTTATCTATATCGAATTTCCAACCAATCTTCTATACAATTAATGGGAAAAACAGCCATTTGATCATGCTTACCGGTTTAATGGTTTTAGTTTCTCAAATAGAAATCCCGCTTTTAAAATCCACTGTTTTAATTTAAAAAATTCGGTTAAGAACACTTATACTCTGAACTCACTGCCGCTAAAGTATCTGCTGACGGTCAGTAAACCACTAAAAAAACGTATGAAGACAGTATTACATACTTCTAAAAGCATACTGATCATCCTGTCCCTGGTGATCCTGGGTGCTTTTATTTCTCCAAAATGCTCTGCACAGGGAGATGTTCATCCATCATCACAACTTAGTTTTACTGGAGCCAGTTCTGTATGTGAGGGTACTGTTGCTCCCGATCTTGTCTTTAACTTTAATACAACAACCTGTGGTATTACACCATTTTCTGATATTGACATTACCGTAACCTGGTTTTCCAATACTATCAACAGCACAAGCGGCGGAACACAGGTATGGCAGCAATATTCAACAACCGGTACCACATCTTTTAGTTATACAGTTCCCACTGCAACCCCGGGCACATTATACTATTATGTAGAAGTTTCCTGGGGAACTGGATTTATTACCTGTGCAACACCCGGTTCCATAACAAGCAATGAGACACAGGAAGTTATTGTAAATGCAATTCAACCGGAAAGTGTAAGTATCGCAGCAAGTGCAACAACAATATGTGCAGGAACATCAGTGACCTTCACGGCAACTCCAACGAACGGAGGTACAACACCAGCTTATCAATGGAAAGTAAATGGAATAAATGCAGGAACAAATAGCCCCACATTTACAACTACCACGCTGGTAAATACCGATGTGGTAACGGTTGTGCTGACATCAGATATCGCAACATGTATATCAGGAAATTCTGCCACAAGCAATGATATTACAATGACAGTAAATGCAATTCAACCGGTAAGTGTAAGTATTGCTGCAGGTGCAACAACAATATGTGCAGGAACATCAGTGACCTTCACGGCAACTCCAACGAACGGAGGTACAACACCATCTTATCAATGGAAAGTAAATGGAGTAAATGCAGGAACAGATAGCCCCACATTTACAACTACAACGCTGGTAAATACCGATGTGGTAACGGTTGTAATGACATCAGATATTGCAACCTGTGTAACGGGAAATCCTGCAACCAGTAATGATATTACAATGATTGTAGCTGCTCCTGTACCCGTTAGTGTTAGTATCATAGCAAGTGCAACAACAATATGTGCAGGAACATCAATAACCTTTACGGCTACCCCAACAAATGGTGGCGCATCACCGGCTTATCAATGGCAGGTAAATGGTATAAATGCGGGAACAGGTAGTCCTGCATTTACTTCAACAACATTATCAAACGGGGATGTTGTAACTGTTATAATGACATCAGATATTGTGCCTTGTACATCCGGTAATCCGGCCACCAGTAATGGCATTGTAATAACGGTAAATGCTATTCCACCCGCAGTTGTAATTACAACATCGGGTACAACATTGTGCCAGGGAAGCATTCAGGCTTTATCAGCTACTTCCGGAACTTCCAGCTCATTTGCTTCAGGGGCAATTAGTTCAGTAATACCCGATTTCAATGCAGCGGGAGTTACCCATACATTAAATATTTCCGGGATACCCGCAGGTGCTATAGTTACTGGTATAAATGTCAACTTTAATATTAACCACAATAATGATAGTGATCTTGTTATTAATTTAAAAGCGCCCAATAACAATATTTTAAATTTATTTAATAGAAAAGGGATACCTCCATCCATAAATTTCACTAATACTGTAGTCAGCAGTAGTGGAGTTACTTTATTTGGTGCAGGTACAGCTCCTTATACCGGAACATTTGCAGCAGATGGCGCCATTGGTGTTGGGGCACTTGGTAATATATCCAACGGACTTGCATTCAATTCGCTTTACAGTATTTCTAATGGCAATTGGACAATAAGTATAAGAGATTTAAAACTAAATAGTATTGCCGGAACTTTAACTTCCTGGTCAATTACCATCAATTGGAGTTACCCGATCACCTGGTCGCCAATAACTGATCTTTACTCAGATGCAGGAGCAACGATTGCTTATACCAACGGACAAATTTTGCCAACTGTATATACAAAACCTGCTACACCCGGAAACATTACTTATACTGCTACAGCAACGGGTGCCAATGGATGTACAAATACCGGCTCAGTGTTATTGACGGTTAATCCTACTCCTTCAGTTAACGCAACACCGGTTACACAAACTGTATGTACAGGAACAGCGATCACCCAGATAGATATAACCAACCCCAGTAATCTTGGGGGAACAACATTCAGCTGGACAAGAACAACACCCGGTGGACTTGCAGGAATAGCCACCAGCGGAAGCGGCTCAACTATTTCGGGAACATTTACAAATAGTACAGCTGCTCCAATTACAACAACATTTACCATTACGGCAACGGCTGGTAGCTGTTCATCAACAACCACAGTTACAGTAACAGTAAATCCGATCCCAACTGTGAGTGCAACAAATACACCTCAAACAAAATGTTCCGGATCACCAATAACCAATATTGTTATTACAAATCCGAATGCTGTTTCGGGAACCATTTTTACCTGGACGAGGGATAATACGGTTAACCTAACGGGTATAGCAGCAAGCGGAACGGGCTCACCCATATCCGGTACATTAATTAATAATACAAATGTTCAACAAACAACCATATTTACAATAACCGCATCAGCAGGGGGATGCTCATCAACAACAACAGCAACGGTTATTATTAACCCAACAGCTTCCGTTAATGCCACTCCATCAACACAAACCATTTGTTCCGTAAATGCAATAACACAAATTAATATTACAAATCCAAATGCAATTAGTGGAACAACCTTTACCTGGACCCGGGATAATACGGTTAATCTTACAGGCATAGCAGCCAGCGGAATCGGAACAACGATAACGGGTACACTAACAAATAATACTGCTGTTCAGCAAACAACAATATTTACCATTACTGCCACAGCCGGTTCATGTACATCAACAACAACGGTGAATGTAATAGTTAATCCAATACCAACGGTGAATGCTATTACCAATATGTCTTATTGCAATAACGGAAATGGTGCTGCTGTGAACTTTGGTTCAAATGTAGCAGGTGCTACCTATGCCTGGACAAGTACTGCCAATGTAGGGTTTGGGGTATCCGGTTCAGGAAATATTCCTGCATTTACTGCCATAAATGGCCCGGTTACAGCAACAGTTTCTGTTATGGCAACTGCCAGCGGCTGCCCGGGACCGGTAAGAACATTTACCATCACTGTAAACCCGTTACCAACTGTAACGGTTACAGTTGACTATTGTATCGTTCCGGGTAAAGTGCGTTTAACAGCAAACCCGCTTCCCGCAGGAGTGTATACATACTTGTGGACCAATGGTGCAACAACTTCTTTCATTGATGTTGACATTGCCGGAAGTTATGGAGTTACCGTAACTAATTCCAACGGATGTAAAGCAACCAATACTGTTTCTGTTGCAACAGAACTTGCCATTAACGGAAATTTTGAAGCGGGAAATACAGGCTTTACAACCGGGTATAATTATAATGCAGCAGCAAATGGACTGGTTCCTGAAGGTAATTATGCAGTGAATAACAATCCCAATTTTAACCATACTAATTTCTGGGGTACAGACCATACAACCGGTACCGGAAAATTAATGATCGTAAATGGTGTAGTGGGACCAATAGTCTGGCAGGAAACTGTTGCAGTGGTTCCCAATACCACTTATTATTTTTCTGCATGGGCATTAAGTATGAATAACGCCCCTCCTTTTGCACAATTGCAATTTAGTGTCAATGGGTCACCAATAGGGGTAAGCGCTGTTTTGGTAGCGGGTGTAAATAACAATGCTTCCAATACCAACTGGCAAAGATTTTATGGAACATGGAGTTCAGGTGCGCTTTCTTCTGCAACCTGCTCTATTGTGGATTTACAAGGTGCTTTGGGTGGAAATGATTTTGGGCTGGATGATATTTCTATCAGTACACTTTCGCCCGCAGCATTTTATGTATTTCCATCTGTTCTTGGCGGTGGTACTTCTGTATGCCAGGGTAGTACACTCAATCTATCATCCAACCAGGCCGGTGGTTCTAGCCCTTATACTTTTTCCTGGACAGGGCCGAATGGGTTTACATCGAACCTGCAGAATCCAACTATTCCGGCTGTAAGCGCAGTAAATTCGGGTACTTATACTGTTACTGCAACTGATTTTTATGGATGTGTTGTTTCAGCAAGCAGGGTAATAACAGTAAATGCACCTCCATCTGCAGCATCACCGGTAACAGCAACGCCGGCTACTATTTGCCTGGGAAGCAGCAGTAATTTAAATGGAACAACAACATCTGGCACCCAATCAGATTTTGCTGGATTTTATCAAACATCAAACTGGACAATATCAAACAATCCTGCCCTTACAGGCGGTAGTGTAAATATATCGGGTGCCCCAACTTTAATTTCAATAACATCCGGTAATAATGGTACTGTAGGTAATACTGATTATACGATAACCAATGGTTCAATAGCTGGTAATTTTACTTTTAACTGGAATTATAAAACGTTGGATGCTTCAGCCAGTCTGGATATTCCACAATATTCCATCAATGGGGGAACAGCCGTTAATTTACCAGGATTTACTACAACAGGAAGTACAACTCAAAACGGTACAGCTACCATTGCAGTACCGGCAAACCAGACTTTTGCTTTACGAATGCGGACAACAACGGGTGGGACAGGCGCTGCTACCACAACATTTTCAAATTTCTCTGCCCCGGTTGCGGGGAAGATCTTTTGGTATACTGTTCCAAGCGCAGGAGTTAGTATAGGCAATTCCGTTAGTGCTGTTAATTTTCTTGTTACGCCCCCAGGTGCCGGAATAAACAGTTATTATGCGGAAGCGATTAGTCCTACTGGTTGTACAAGTGCATCCAGGACACAGGTAAATATAACAGTTTACGCTCCACCAACAGTATCAAACGCGGGCAGTACACAAACTATATGTAGTACAGGCAGCGCAACACTTGCTGCTAATAACCCAACAACTGGAACAGGTGCATGGTCAGTTGTGAGTGGCCCAAGCACGCTGATAAGTCAATTCAGTAATCCTGCAAGCAGAACCTCAACGTTTACACCTGCGGGTGGAGCGGGAAATTATGTATTAGCATGGACGATCAGCAACGGGGTTTGTACGGCTTCAACTTCTACAGTAACTATAACTGTGAATGCAGCACCCACAGCATCAAATGCAGGTAGTCCCCAGTCTATATGTCTACCCGGTAGCGTAACGCTTGCGGCAAATAATCCGGCAATAGGAACAGGTACATGGTCGGTTGTAAGCGGTCCAAGTTTGTTAATAAGTCAATTTAGTAACCCTGCAAGCAGGACTTCGATCTTTACACCTGCAGGTGGTGGTGGAAGTTATGTATTGGCATGGACAATCAGTAACGGGGTTTGTACGCCTTCAACTTCCACTGTAACAATAACAGTGGGCGCAGTGCCTTCAGTATCCAATGCAGGCAGCTCTCAAACTATATGCAGCACAGCAAGCGCAACACTTGCAGCAAATAATCCGGCAATTGGAACAGGATCATGGTCGGTTGTAAGTGGGCCTAGTGTTCTGATAAGTCAATTCAGTAATCCGTCAAGCCCCGGTTCTACCATTACGCCTGCTGGTGGAGCAGGGAATTATGTATTGCGCTGGACAATTTCCAATGCACCCTGCACGGCTTCATTTTCTAATGTAACCATAACCGTTATTGCCGCTGCTGTTGCAGCAAATGCCGGTACGGATCAAAATATATGTGGGAATAGTGCAACACTGGCAGCCAGTAGTGCTGCCCCCGGAAGCGGAGCATGGTCGGTTACAAGCGGGCCAAGTTTATTAACTAGCCAATTCAGCAATCTATCTAGTCCTACTGCAGTATTCACAGCAGCGGGCGGAGCAGGGATTTATACATTGCGCTGGACAATTACAAATAACCCTTGCCCGGTTACTTTTGATGAAGTAGCAATTAGCATAACTCCACCAATTATTAATAATAATATCATTTTGCAATCAGCTTGCCCAAATCCTCCCGACTCTGCATTGATAGTTATATCACAGGGGGCTGGTACGCTAAGCGGTGGTAATGGGACTAATACCTACATATGGGAATTTAGCAGTCCCGGGGCTGGAGGACCATGGGTTGTTGTAGGGGGGAATACGCCTGCATTAACAACTACACAAGGAGGTACTACCAATAATGAATATTACCGGAAGTACTGCTACAGTTTCCTGAGATGATCCTTCTTCTATAAAATCCATGTTAATGTACAAAACGTAATTTCAGCAAATACGTATAGTGTAACTGGTGGAGGAATTTATTGTAGTGGTGGTTCGGGGCTTCAGGTAGGTTTAAGCGGATCAGCAGATATTCTGACTGGAATTTATGCAACCTATCAATTATTTCTAAATGGAATCTACACGGGAATTTCACTCCCTGGAAATGGATCACCACTTGATTTTGGGTTTCAGACCGTTCCGGGCACTTATACAGTTAAGGTAATTGTATCAGTTATTGGCGGTAATGATTGTACTGCATTAGTTGTGACTGGCAGTGTTACGATTACTGTACAGCAAAAATCTGCAAACCCAACAGATGCTTTTGCGTCACCTGCAATGATCTGCGAAGGAAGTAATACAATATTGAGCCTTTCAGGTGGTGGTGGTGGCTCGCAGGAAAATGTAACCTGGTATACAGGCTCATGCGGAGGTACATTAGTTGGTATTGGAAATAACCTGATTATTTCCCCGTTAATAACTACTACCTATTATGGTAGATATGAAAATGGAAGTCCTTGCAATCATAATACAATTTGTATACCTATAACGGTAAATGTAACAAAAACAGGAACCTGGTTAGGTGTTACAAATGATTGGAACGATCCGGCTAACTGGTGTGGAGGAGTTCCACTTACTTCAACAAATGTTACTATTCCTGTAGCAGGTTCAGGAATATATCCTGCTACATCTTCAGCAACAGCAAAGGCTTATGATATTACAATTGCACCGGGAGCATCCGTAACAGTAAATGGATATATTTTGCAGATAGCCGGCTCAATAATTAATACCGGAACTTTTGATGCAACGAACGGAACAATTGAGCTCAATGGAGGTGCTTCACAAAATATAGCCGGCAGTATGTTCACGGGAAATACGATTAAAAATCTTCGCATCAGTAATACCAACGGAGTAGATATAACTGGCACAAACGATACACTGAAACTATCAGGAGTACTGAAATTCGGTACCAGCAATACTATCCTCAATACGAATAACAACCTTACTTTATTATCATCTGCCAGCGGTACCGCTAGTGTTGGCGATATGACCAATAATGCCGCTATTAGCAGCATTATTGG
>JANNBU010000156.1:0-5673 GCA_031385805.1 Ferruginibacter sp. | reverse complement strand
CACCGGTTCTTCTATGACCTCATTTTTAGGTTTTAATAAAGTTTCTTTCTTTTTAGGTACTGCTTTTGCAACAGGATTTGCATTTTTCTTTTTTGCTACAGCGACCGGTAATTTTTTATCAGCAGGAGTTTTATTTACTTTTTTTGCAACCGGGTTATATAAGGAATAATTTTTTTTCAATACACGCCTTTGTAAAGAAGTGTTGCCAAATCCGCAATCTCCTTCCTGGTCGGGTGCAGGTATCCAGCTGCCTTCCAGCGTTTCGGTACTATCTGCTTTAAAATAAGTGAGTTTGTGTATCTGGAAACAGTTGCGGATATTATTGGGAACATTTGTCTTTGTACGCACTATTTCTTTGATCTCGAGGTATTTTTCCTTCTTATTGGCAAAACCTTTTAAACTACAAATGGTGTAATATTTTTTTCCTCCATCAGTAAAATAGGTATAAGAATAACCCGTTACATTTTTCCCGGTTACTTCCAGTTCCAGCACATAATCACAACGGTCGCCGCCCCATCCTGAAAAAGAAGTGCTTTTATCTAAGAAACTGCCCTTCCACTGGCCTTTAAAGTTCTGGGCCGGGCTAACAGATGTGATCAATAAAAACAAGGATCCAATAAGTAATTTTTTTTTCATTTTCACTTAAACTTTGATAATACGAATCGTTTGATATATCTCAAATTTGTATAACTAATTAGTGAAACCTGCCTGCCGATAGGCAGGTCCGGGGTAATTAATCTCATATTGCCCAAAGATATTTTAGATTAATTTTCCCTTAGCTAAGACTTCGTTAAATTTGCAATTCTAAAAATGTATTGAACTTAGATAAACATGATAAAGATAACATTACCGGATGGCACTATCAGGGAATATCCGAAGGGATCTTCAGCAATGGATGTAGCTAAATCTATCAGCGAAGGATTGGCAAGAAAGGTACTTGCCGCAAATATCAACGGCGAAGTTTGGGATGCTTCCAGGCCCATCAATGAAGATGCTTCATTGAAACTGCTTACATGGGATGATACGCAGGCCAAATCTACTTTCTGGCATTCAACGGCGCATTTGATGGCAGAAGCTGTTGAGACCATGTTCCCGGGCGTAAAATTCTGGGTTGGCCCGGCCATTGACAAAGGATTTTATTATGATATGGATCTTGGCGACCGGCAAATGAGCGAAGATGACCTGGCTGCATTGGAAAAAAAGATGAGTGAACTTGCCAAACAAAATAACCCTTACCAGCGCAAAGCGATCAGTAAAGCAGATGCCGTTAAATATTTTACAGAAAAGGGAGATGAATATAAATTAGACCTGTTGAGCAACCTCGATGACGGTTCTATCACTTTATACACGCAAGGTGCATTTACCGATCTGTGCCGTGGCCCGCATATTCCCAGTACCGGTTCTATCAAAGCCATCAAACTCACAAATATTGCCGGTGCTTATTGGAAAGGCGATGAAAAGAATAAACAACTGACACGTGTATACGGCGTTTCATTTCCGGCACAAAAAGAATTGGAAGAATATTTATTGATGCTGGAAGAAGCGAAGAAAAGGGATCACCGCAAACTCGGAAAAGAACTTGGCATTTTTACCATGGATGATGATGTTGGACAGGGCCTTCCTTTATGGATGCCCAATGGAACCATCATTATTGAAGAACTGGAAAAGCTTGCAAAAGAAACAGAACAGGCTGCAGGATATAAAAGGGTGGTTACGCCGCATATTGCAAAAGAAAGCATGTACCTCACCAGCGGGCATTTGCCTTATTATGCAGATAGTATGTTTCCACCCATGGAACTAGACGGTACAAAATATTACCTGAAAGCAATGAATTGTCCGCATCACCATAAAATTTTTGATGCAGAACAAAAAAGCTATAAGGACCTTCCTTATCGCCTGGCAGAATATGGAACCTGCTATCGTTATGAGCAAAGTGGGGAATTATTCGGACTCATGCGGGTAAGATGCCTTCACATGAATGATGCCCATATCTATTGTACCAAAGAACAATTTGCGAGTGAATTCAAAGCGGTGAATGATATGTACCAGAAATATTTTAAAATATTCGGGGTTGATAAATATGTGATGCGTTTGTCATTGCACGATCCTGCAAAGCTTGGACAGAAATATGTGAACGAGCCTGAACTGTGGATAGAAACAGAAGACCTGGTAAGAAAAGTATTGATAGAAACAGGCGTTCCTTTTGTTGAAGTAAAAGGGGAAGGTGCATTCTATGGTCCAAAGATTGATGTACAGATATGGAGCGCTATCGGGCGTGAATTTACCCTGGCAACCAACCAGGTTGATTTTGCCCAGGGACGCAGTTTTAAACTGAGTTATACAAATCAAAATAATGCACCGGAAGTTCCGCTGATCATACACAGGGCTCCATTGGGAACCCATGAACGTTTCATCGGATTCTTACTGGAACATTATGCAGGAAAATTCCCGGTATGGCTTGCCCCGTTACAGGTTAAGATATTGCCTATCAGCGATAAGTTCATGGATTATGCAAATACTATTTTGCAAACGCTGAAAAAATCAGATATTCGTGTAGAAATTGACGACAGGCACGAGAAGATAGGCAGGAAGATCAGGGATACAGAAATGCTGAAAGTTCCTTATATGCTGGTATTGGGCGAAAAAGAAATGAATGAAGGAATGGTATCAATACGCAGGCAGGGAAAAGGAGATCTCGGATCAAAATCTGTAGATGAATTTATTAGTGAGATCGTTGCAGAGATCAAAGAAAGGAGAGGAGAGGAAACAGCTGTTAGCATTTAGCTGTAAGCTATTAGCAAAAAACAGTTATTGAGATAGATTTAGTAAAAATATTTGTAATTATACAAACAAGCTAACGGCTAATAGCTAAAGGCTAACAACTAATAAACCAAATTGTAAACTAAAAATTGTAAATGGCATTTCCACCCAGAGCACCCAGAGGAACATTTAATCCTCGTTTTAAAAAAGAACAACAACAGGAACACCGTACCAATCACATGATCAAAGCACCTGAAGTGCGTTTGGTTGGTGAAAACCTTGAACCTGGTATTTACTCCACCATGGAAGCCCAGAAACTGGCGCATTCATTGCAACTTGATTTGGTTGAAATTTCTCCCGGCGCAAACCCGCCTGTATGTAAGATCATTGACTACAATAAATTCTTATACGAAGAGAAAAAGAAAAAGAAAGAAATGAAAGCGAAATCCAAGACCAGCGAGGTTAAGGAAATTCGTTTTACACCAAATACAGATGACCATGATTTTGAATTTAAAGTAAAGCATGCTGAAAAATTCTTAAAAGATGGTGATAAGGTAAAAGCGCATGTGCAGTTTAAAGGCCGTGCCATCATGTTTAAAGAAAGGGGAGAACTGCTTCTGTTAAAATTTGCCGATAAACTTAAAGATGTAGGCGCTTTAGAAGGCCTTCCGAAAATGGAAGGAAAGAGGATGTTGGTCATGTTTGCTCCCAGGGCTCAACAAAAAAGAAAATCTTCTGAACTTGGTAAGCAGATCAAAGATGATGTGGTAAAGGAAGAAGTAAAAGTTGAAGTCGAAACAAAACAACCGGAAGAATAAGTTCCACTATATTTTGAAAGCTGCCTCGTAATAAGGCAGCTTTTTTTATTTATAGGGAACCCGTTTTAAATAAATCTTTAAACTAAGAAAAGTAATCCAACAGCGCAACGCACAAAAAGAAATGCCTGTTTTTTTACGGAGTTCCCTAACTTCAAACTTCGAACTTCAAACATCAAACATCAAACTTTTGGACACCAGCCTCAACAAATATATCAGCGATTCCGGGTTCTGCAGCCGCAGGGAAGCAGACAGGTATATTGAAGAGTGCAGGGTAAGCATCAACGGCAAAGATGCACACAAAGGCAATCGTGTAAAAGAAGGGGATAAAGTATTGATAGATGGTGAGCCGCTTAAGAAAAAAAAGTCTGCCGTTTATATCATGCTCAATAAACCCAAAGGCATTACCTGTACAACAGATCAAAAAGATAAGACCAATATCATTGATTTCATAAATTATAAAACAAGGATCTTTCCGATCGGCCGTTTAGACAAACTTTCCGAAGGTCTCATCTTCCTCACCAATGATGGTGATATTGTAAATAAGATCTTACGTGCAGGAAACGGTCACGAAAAAGAATACATCGTAACAACAGGTGAAAATATAGATGCTGCTTTTATAAATAGTATGCGCAATGGTGTAAGGATCATGGGTACGATGACCAATAAATGTTTTGTAAAACAGGAAGGAGACAAACGTTTTCGCATCATACTAACGCAGGGGCTTAACCGGCAAATACGCCGCATGTGTGAAACACTTGGATACAAAGTAACTTCGCTTAAAAGGATCCGTATCATGCACATTACCATCAGCGGACTGGCGCCTGGCAAGTGGCGTTACTTTACTCCTGCTGAGATCAGTTCTATCAATGAAATGCTGCAACACAGCAGTAAGACTGCGGATGGAGAAGGGATGGGGGAGTAGGTTAAACCAGTTCAAAGTTTTTAGTTCGTAGTTATGCGTTTTGTATCCCGGAGCCTGCATTTTTATATCCAGCATCCAGCATCACCCTTTCCCTTTCTTGTATTTATTAAAAAGGTCGATCTTAAAATTCACATTCCCATCTGCACCCGGCCTTCCACGGATATAAATACTTTTTCCACCTTTTTTATCAGTACCAATATTTTCAGGGTTATAATCAACAGCACGCTTTTTAAGATTATTTAATGGCACCTGTATACTGATATCCGTGTTTCCCTTCATGCTATAATTCCCTTCAACAAAAAAGGAAAATACGGTGGACTGCACTTCCATCCTGTTGATCTTAATTTCCCTGTTACTAATTTCAAGGCGATCTTTTAATTCGGCAAAACGTATGTTTTCAAAATCCCTGTTCCTGAATAAGATGTTTTGCAATTTCTTTACGGGTTCGTAATTATTAAGCGCTCCATCTTTCAAAGAAAAGTCAATGATACTCACTACACTATTGGGCATTACTTTACCTTCCTCATCAAGACCAAGAGAAGCATCTATCTTTGCTGTTAATTTTCCTTCGAGGTTCTGAGCAGTTATCCCATCCTGGCCAAAATTGTTGAACGCATTAAAAACTTTATTTACATCAACATTATTCATGGATGTTTTTAATGTAGCCTGCAGGTAATTGCTTTTTTGCTTTACAATAGATCCATCCAGGTTAATACCGCCACCGGCATGAATCATGCTCACATTATTGATGATATATTTATCCTCCAGCAATGTTATATCTGCATTTACATTCCCTGCTTCAAACTTTTTATAATAAAGATTTGTTGCATCCAGGTTTATGTGCAGGCTTGCTTTTTCCAATACATCATCGATCCTGGATGCAGCGGATGCCAGTCCTGTTTTACTGTTTGATGAAGCAGCAGTTTTTTTCCGGGGCTTTAATAAATAAATAAATGCTCCCAGATTCAGCGAGGAACTGTAAATTTTCCAGTCAATACCTGCTTTACCTGGCTCAGTATTAATAAGTGTAAGCAGGTTTTTAGCCAGCCCCTGCATCACTATCTTATTTTTTAAAACAACGCATTGAAGATTTTCCATGAATACATCTGAGTTTTTAAAAGTCATTTTCCCGTTCACATTTTTCATTTCAACATCTCTTGGGGCATATAGAAC
>JANNBU010000124.1:0-5971 GCA_031385805.1 Ferruginibacter sp. | reverse complement strand
CTTCTATCTTCAGCACTAAAACGCCTGAATACTTAGGCAGCGACGGCCTGATCGTTTATCATGGCCCCAGGCATTATTTCCTCGCAAAATTTCTTCTCGAAAATGATTGCGGGATCGTGATCGATACCAAAGATGAAAATGAATTATTTATTCAACTGAAAAATATTACAGACAATTATAGCAGCCACCAGCAAAAAATAAAAAATGCTACCAATACTTTATCTGTTTTTAATGCGGGGAAGGTTGCTCAAAAACTGATCAATACACTTGATATTTAATACAGGTTCATATACTATTTCTAAAAAAGCCATCTTCCTTTCGCTGTATCTTTTTGCTTTTCTTTTTTTGGCATTGTATGGTCGCCAGGGTTTTCAGACATTAAACCAGGTTATTTTATGGGCGTTTGGCCCTTTACTGGCTTTTTATATACTGGAACCTAATTTTGGCAGGATACATAAGATACCTAAGGAATATTTTTTTTATGTCAGCATGGTTGTCTTTGCTTTTCTTGGTTACCTGAATGTTCGGGATGAATCGGGCTTTTACAGGTATCTCCAGGTATTCATTGCCAACTTTGTTTTAATGATCATTGTTTATTTTGGGATCAATAATATAAAGGAGTGGGAACTGGCATGGAAAACACTCGGGCTGGTAGGCCTTATCGTTGCTATAGTAGGTTATTTTATTGAAGCGCCGGAAATCCAGACAGATGAATATTTCAGATTATCGGGAATAACAGGAAATGCAAATGGTACCGCTAATTATGCCCGGGTTGCAGTAGTTGCAGGATTGGTTATGCTACAACTGACAAGTAAGAAAATGTTGAGGGTTTTCATCTGGGTTACCATTCTTTTCCTCGCCTATACTATTTTATTAACTGCATCAAGAAGCAATTTTGCAAACATTGTCTTTATTCTCGGAGGCTATTTTGCATTTAAATATTTCAATGGATGGAAACTCTTTCTGTTACTGCTGCTATTATATGTTTTCGGAAATATCATCTTATACCTGGCTGAGTCTTTCCTGAGCGATTTTTATTTGTTTGACCGGCTTACAAGAAATGATAGTGTAACTGCGGCAATCGATGATGAATCAAGACTACAATTATATGCACTTGCATGGAAGTATTTTCTCGAATACCCGTTGTTGGGTGTTGGGTTGAACCAGTTCCATCTATACTCGGAAGGCAAGATCACGCATACTGATATTTTAGACATCCTTGTTCAATTAGGAATTTTTGCTGGAGTTATCTATGTTTCAATTTATGTAAAACTGTTTAACAGGATTACAAAACTCAAACAATTTTTCTCCAATCAAAAAGATGTCAGGATCTACCAGGTTATCTTACTTTGTTTTTCATCTGAATTATTTTTCGGACTTAGTAATCCAAACTGGTTCACTCAGCTACAAATGGTTGTATTGAGTTTAATGATAGTTTATGCAACCAAGATCAGGAGTACAAATTTGAAAAAGGGTTAGGTCGTTTATAATCCTCACAGGGTATTAAACCTTAAACGATATTTAAACGACTTAAACGAATGACCCACCAATAGTAAGTACAATGAATCAGCATAGTATGAGTATCACTACCAGGCTGTTGAAAAATGATGAATTCCCTGCCTGGGATAATTTTGTAGATGAACATCCCGCCGGTACAATTTTTCATAAAACAAACTGGCTGCAAATGATCGGTTCGGGCATCGAAGTATATACTGTGTGGATCGATAATGAAATAAAAGCAGGTGTGGCATTGATCAAAACAACAAAAAATGGAGTAACGGGTTATCACATCCCGCCTTATACACAATATTATTCTCCTTTATATAGAAATGATGGTCGCAATAAAGACTCACTAACGGAAGAACATGTATGCATCAAAGTTATCCTAGATGAAATTAAAAATGCCAGTCACATTGATTTTAAACTTCCCGGCGGACATCAATCCATACTTCCGTATCACTGGAAAGGATTTGAATCATCTGTAAGTATTACGCATATCATCACCGGAACGCTGGCTGAGTATTTAAACACACTTAATAAAAATAAACTAAGGGAATTAAAAAAATTACAGCAACTGGTTGAATCAGGTGAGATCATTATTGAGAGTGAGATCAAAGAAACAGAATTGGTTCATTTGCTGAAACAGACAAGTGAAAGAAAAGGATTTGATGCAAAGCCCACACTGGTAACAGACCTTGTTATGAAAACAGATCCTTTGTTTGCAAAGAAATTTGTTATCAGGTCACGTGAACATGGCCTGATCGCTTTTGGTTTTTTTCCTTACGACAACAAAGCAGTTTATAACCTTATCAATGCTTCTGTAAGAGTTACAGACCCTGTTTTAAAAACGATCAACTTATTACTGCTATTCCAGGCAATTGAGTTCGCACTAAATACCAGCAGAACTTTCGATTTTGAAGGAAGTATGTTGCCGGGTGTAGAAGCTTTTTGCCGATTGATGGGCGGCAGGCAAATGCCTGTTTATCGTGTTCAAAAGTCATCGTCTTTGCGTTTTTCTTTACTAAGAGCTGCCAAACAATTTAAAAATGACCGGAGAAAAACTTAAAATCTGTTTTGTAACCAGCATGCACGACTGGAACGATGACAGGATATTTGAGCGGGCAGCAACAGGATTGGCATCACTTGGTCATGAAGTCACTTATGTGGCTCCGGCAGAAAAAGATATGCGATCAGAAGGCGTCTTTATAAAAGCGATTCCCAAAAGAAACCGTTTAAAAAAACATTTGTTTGGTCCGGGTGAAGCATTCAGGCAGATGAAAAAAATTGAAGCCGATATCTATCATTTTTACAATCCGAATATGATGTGGAAAATGCGTGGCTGGGCAAAAAAAGGCCATGCAGTTTTTATTGATATACATGAAAATTATGAAGCAAGAGTAGATGCGTTACCGTTACCTTCCTGGTTTCGAAAAAAAGCTGTTGGCTGGTATCGTAAATTAGAAAACTGGTTTTGCTATTCTTATAATGGTATTACTGTGGTCACGGAAACAATGGCAAAAAAATTATCAGCCAGCGGTACAGCTGTTTTAGTAGTTGATAATGTTCCTTATTTAAAACGACTTGAACAGGTTCAGCTTGCAGAAAATAAAGATGAGCGCCCCACAATCATTACTTCAGGATCTCATTCTGCAGCAAGAAATTGTATGAGAGCGGTGGAAGCATTGCCACTCATTGTAAAAGAAATTCCAAATGTAAAGATGAAATTTGTTGGCAGGTTTCAGCCACCCGCTTATGAGCAGGAGCTAATTCAAAAAGCAAATGAACTGGGTGTTTCAGCAAATTTTGAAACCGCAGGTATGATGCCATGGTTACAAAATTTTAAACGCATATCTACTGCACATGTTGGCTGTGTTTTTTACAACGATAACCTCAATAATCGTGTAACACTTCCAAACAGGTTGTACGAATATATGTATGTAGGCCTGGCTGTATTGGGAGAAGATTTTCCTGAAGTTAGAAATGTCCTTTTAAAAAATAATTGTGGTGAAACAGTTAATTCACAGGATCCAAAAGATATTGCTGATAAAGCCATCAGGCTCATCAAAAATCCTGCACAATTATATGAATACACAAAAAATGCAAGGAAAGCTGTGCTGGAGAATCATAATTTTGAAAATGCTTTAACTAAGTTGGAAACGTTCTATTACGATCACCAAAAATGAAATTACTTTTTGACACGGCCCTCTTCTTCGAAAAATTAATGAAGGGTGAAGTACGTAATGCACACAGGTTACTGGAAAAAGGAGACAACGCAGATAAGAATGGTATTGAAATATTAAAGAATGAAGCATTCTTAAAATTAGTAAAGCAGGTATATGAAAACAGTCATTATTACAGAAACATTTTATTAGCACATGGCTATACGTTAAATGATTTTAAAGACATTTCTGATATAAAAAAGTTTCCACTGCTTACCAAAGACAATATCAAATCCTTCAGGGAAAAGATATTGTCTGTCAACATCCCACATTCAGATTGTATCACAAGAAATTCCGGCGGAACAACAGGTGAGCCTATAAAAATTGAGATTGATCTGCAGGCAAGGATCAATGATCTTTATTTTTATTATCGCGGGTTGAACTGGATGGGATATTCGCCCGGACAACCAATGGTAAAATTTTTTGGCGGAAGCCTGGGAGGAAACAATTCACCCACTTTAAAGAATAGAATTAAAAAATGGGTCTCAAATGAATTGTTCATGCCGGCATTCAGTTTACAAAAAGACAGCGCCGTACAATATCTTGATACGATTAAGGCAAAGGGGAAAACACATATACAAGGGTATGTTTCAAGTATTTACACATTAGCAACTTATGCAAAGGAATTAAATTACAAAGGCCTGCAGATAAAAGGTGCCTTCACTACAGCCGAGCAATTGCCAATAGAACAGGCTGCTTTCATCAGCGAAGTTTTTAAATGCGAGGTAAAAGGTTTTTTTGGCTGCGCTGAAGTAAATTGCGTAGGCTTTCAGACCAAAATGGGTGGTGCTTATATTGTTCCGGAGGAGATCGTACATATTGAAACCATTAAAAATCCGGAGACGGGAATGAACAATAGTTTCCTGCTTACTTCTTTATATAATTACCGCACACCTTTGATCCGTTATCTCAATGGTGATACAGGAATACTGAAGCAGGGGAAAAAATATACCGAGATCGAAGAGTTGAGCGGGCGTTCTGCAGATATGTTTATAAAAAGCGATGGCAGTTTTATCTCTTCTATATTGGCAACACAAACTATGCAGATAACAGGGTTAACAGAAAAAATAAAAAAATACCAGTTAGTGCAGGAAAAACAGGATACAATTATTTTTAAGTACGAACCTTTTGTAAATGATTTAAGTGAGATAGAACGCACACATCTCATCAATGTATTTCAAAAAAGGTTGGGAACTGAGTTTAATATAAATTTGATCAAAACATCAGACTTTATTAAATCCGGTTCCGGTAAGCACAGGTTGATGGTTAATGACCTTAAATGATTTCCTTTGAAAACGACATTTTAATTTTAGTATGAATTTGAAATACGTAAACAATATGAACTTTAAATTAACGGCTGATTAATATTTAAGAGTTGATTTGTTAGCACATAAGTTCAATAAAAAATAAATGCCTGGCCTCCCTTTCCTTCGGAGAGGGATTGAGGGTGAGGCTGAATTTAAGCAATGATAATTACAGAAAAAATAGTAAAACATTACGGCTGGCTGGTAACCTACACAAAATTCTGGATAAGGGAATTCAGGACCATGACTACTATGCCATTCACGGCAAGATTAGAAATGTGGACAAGTGGATTTTTCAGTGCTGCATGGTATCGCTATGAATTTTACCTGAAAAAGAACAAGCCTTCCGAATATGTTTCAGATTATCAGGAGAATTTAATTGCATCTAAAATAAATAAGAAGATCGTTTCAATTTATGTGGATGATAAAGTGATCTTTCCCTTATTCTTTAAGAATTTTTGTCCCATCGTAGAAAATTTTGCATTCATCAATAATAAAAAAATAGTACCGCAATCATCAGAAGTAATATTTAAAACATTTGATGATGTGTGGGATTATATAAAAACAAAAGCCGACATCATTATAAAACCAATTGGTGGTTCAAGAGGAGGTAAAGTTAATGTTTTTAAAAACAGCGACGATCCGCAGATGATATTCATCAACGGTGTTTTGAAAGATAAAGAATCATTTAAGCACTATGCTTCCGGCCTTGATTTTAATATTATTTGCCCGATGGTTTACCAGGCAGATTATTCAAAAAGATTTTATCCATCAACGACCAATACGATCCGGTTACTTACCATGATCGATCCGGAGACCAACAAAGCTTTTATTGCACATGCAGTACAACGTATCGGGACAAAACATTCTTTCCCGGTAGATAATTTTGCAGTAGGCGGTATCACGGTTGATATTGATCTTGATAAAGGTATATTGGGTGGCGGTTCT
>JANNBU010000116.1:0-6615 GCA_031385805.1 Ferruginibacter sp. | reverse complement strand
TACGTTATCTCTGTGAGGTCAGAACATCAAAATCAACTGACATTCATGTTACATAACCAAATAGCTAACTTGGTTGATGTTTTACAGGCAAAATAACACTTAACGTAGTTACATTACCAACCGTTTCAGATATAACCGTAGGATTGACTACTATTGGTTCTTTATTCCCTTTAGATATGTAGATACCGGATGCTGGATACTGGATACTGGATACAGGATTGAACATTTAATGTTTCTTCGAACTATCTGATACCCGATATCATGCATCTGGTATCTTTGCCTTCAATGAAAAAAGCATTCATTCAACTACATATCGCCGTTTTCCTGGCTGGCTTTACCGCCATACTGGGCAAGCTGATCCTGTTGAATGAAGGGTTGCTGGTTTGGTATCGCTTATTTCTAACCGTAATTGTTCTTGGGGCATTCATGTTTTTCAAAAGGCAACTGCAATTAATTGCTTTCCGGGATGTATTGAAAATTGCTGCAGTAGGGCTTGTCATTGCGATCCATTGGGTTACTTTTTATGGAAGTGTAAAATATGCCAATGTCTCTGTGGCACTGGTCTGCTTTTCGGCTACCGGTTTTTTTACGGCTGTATTTGAACCATTGGTTTTGAGGAAAAGGATCGTTGTTGCCGAATTATTGCTAGGCGTACTGGCTATTTCGGGTATTTATATCATTTTTGATTTTCACCCGCAGTATAAAGTGGGTATTGCCTTTGGCATCATATCTGCCATGGGTAGTGCTTTATTCCCGATTTTCAATAAACAACTGCTTTTGAGATTTACTCCACGAACGCTTACTTTGTATGAGCTCGGGGGAGGGTTAATTGTTTTAACCGGTTTATTACCGTTTTATCTTTCAAAATTTCCGGCAACATATTATTTGCCAACAATTAATGATTGGTACTGGTTGATAATTCTTGCGGTTTTATGCACAGTGCTTTGTTTCGATCTTCAGTTGAATGCACTAAAAAAAATATCTGCTTTTACTGCAAACCTCACGTATAACCTGGAACCTGTATATGGGATTGTTTTAGCCTTTATTTTTTTCAGGGAGGATAAGCAGTTTCACAATGAATTTTTTATTGGGCTTGGGTTGATCTTGTTAGCTATCATATTACAGATGTTGCGGGTGTTGAGGGATCATAGAATAAGAAATAAGGAATAAGAAATCACTACTGTCCGGTTAAAGTGGGCTAAAGCCCACAGAAAAGGATTTCGCTTTCATAACCCCAGCCTTAAGGCTGGGGTTATGAAATGCAGCATGCCAGCATCCAGTATCCCGATCACAAATAAGTGATCTCGTGCGATACTTTGGCAAATGCCCTGAACATGGCGCTTACGCCACAATATTTTTCTTCGGATAATTTAACCGCTTTTTCCATTTTGGGTTTATCCTCATCAGCCATTTTTATCCTGTAGATGATCTTTACATCTTTATAGATCTGGGGATGATCTTCGGTCAGCCCGGCACTGACATCTATTGAAAGATCACTGAATATCACTTTCATTTTGGCCAATATGGAAACCACATCAATACCCGTGCAACCGGCTAATGAAGCCAGCATCAGCCTTTTTGGGCTGGGGCCATCTCCGGTGCCTTCACTATTGGAGTCGGTAACCACTTTATGCCCATTGATATGGGATGTAAATGACATGCCCTGGTTAAATACGGCTGTTATAGTATGTGTGTCCATAATTGCTTTGATAGTTTAGGTATAAAATGGTTCTCAAAATTACCTAAATAAAGGCCTTTCGGAACAATTATAAAGCATCATCCTGTATCCAATATCCGGTATCTTGTATCCGGTATGGGCGGTTATCTTATAAATTTCCAAAAAATCTTAAAAAACTTATCTAAAATCCGTTAATATCCTTACCTTTGCCGTCCAAAAATAAGGAATATGGCCAGAGTATGTCAGGTAACAGGAAAGAAACCAATCACAGGTAATAAGGTTTCGCATTCGAATATTAAAACCAAGCGCAGGTTTTTACCAAATTTGCAAACCAAGCGTTATTTCTTAGCCGAAGAAGATAAATGGGTTACCATGAAAATATCTTCAGAAGCAATCAGGACCATCAATAAGAATGGCTTATATGCTGTTGTTAAAGGGATGCGTGCCCAGGGTGTAAAAATTTAATCAGCGTTTTTTTAAAATAATACAAAATGGCAAAGAAAGGAAACAGGGTACAGGTAATTATGGAGTGCACCGAGCACAAGACAAGTGGTCTTGCCGGTACAAGCCGTTACATCACTACCAAAAACAAAAAGAACTCTCCTGAGCGTCTGGAGTTAAAGAAATTTAACCCGATCCTTAAAAAAGTTACTGTTCACAAAGAAATTAAATAATAATGTGCTGATATGCTGATTAGCTGATATGCTGATTGGCGAACATCATTAGCACATTAGCATATTATCACATCATCAAATTGATTTAACATGGCAAAAGCAGCTAAAACCGCGATAAAAACCAAAGATCAGAAAGCAGCAGCGGATGCTAAGAACTGGACAAAAGTGATCAAAACTGTTCGCAGTCCGAAAACAGGTGCATACACTTTCAAGGAAGCGATCATACACAAAGAAAAGATCAAAGAATTCTTAGCCAACTAAGATATCTTGAATGAAATAATATTATAAAGCTGTTCTGTTTATTCAGAATGGCTTTGTTTGTTTTTAGGGTTTTAATGGTTTAAGTCGTTTAAAGGTTTAAGGTTTAAAACGTTTAAATCGTTCAGGCTCTAACCTTAAACCATTAAACCTTTAACCCTTAAACCTTTTGACCATGGGAATCTTCGACAAATTATTCGGCAAAAAAGAACAGCAGGAGTCAATTGACAAAGGCCTTGAAAAAACCCGTGAAGGATTTTTTGGAAAAATAACCAAAGCCATTGCCGGCAAAAGCATCGTTGATGAAGAAATATTAGACAACCTGGAGCAGGCATTGGTAAGCGCCGATGTGGGTATTGATACCACCGTAAAGATCATTGAGAAAATAGAAAAAAGAGTTGCAAAGGATAAATACCTCAACACCAAAGAACTTAATGGAATTCTAAAACAGGAGATACAGGACCTGCTTGTTCCCGCCATACAAGACAGTAGTTATATAAATTATGAATTGCCTTCCGGACATACGCCACATGTGATCCTTGTTGTTGGCGTAAATGGAGTTGGCAAAACAACCACCATCGGTAAACTTGCACATAATTTTTCCTTAGCGGGCAAATCGGTTTTATTGGGAGCGGCAGATACGTTCAGGGCGGCAGCGGTTGACCAGCTTACGATCTGGAGTGAAAGAACAAATGTTCCGATTGTAAAAAAAGAAATGGGAAGTGATCCTGCATCCGTTGCGTATGATACCATCATCAGCGGCGTAGCAAGAAAATCTGATGTGATATTAATTGATACCGCAGGAAGGCTTCACAACAAACTTCACCTGATGGATGAACTGACCAAAATCAAAAAAGTAATTCAAAAAGTTATTCCCGAAGCACCTCATGAAGTATTATTGGTATTGGATGGAAGTACCGGCCAGAATGCATTGGAACAAGCCAAACATTTTACTGCGGCAACAGAAGTAACGGCACTGGCCATCACCAAACTTGATGGTACTGCAAAAGGCGGTGTGGTGCTGGCTATAGCCGATCAGTTTAAAATACCTGTTAAGTTTATTGGGGTTGGTGAAAAGGCTACCGACCTGCTGGTGTTTGATAAACAACAATTCGTTGAAGGATTGTTTCACCTGCCCGGATAGAAAATATTGTTGCCACGAATGCACGAATGAATTTTTAGTATCATTTTCAGCTTCTGCAATAAAAATCCGTGTAATTAGTGTTGGGTGTAACTTTTATGTGTATCTATATAAATTTAAATTTTCATATTCTTAAATATTTTGGCTGTACTATAACCTTTGTTGAACATTCTCTGTAATATCTTTAAAATGTCCATTAATAATTTTAAACTCCCTTTTTCCTATCCTAAGTACTTCTCCTTCATGCAATGTTGCTAAGTTGAATAAATCATTTTCAATTAAATGCACGGAGCCCTTCGTTATTCTGGCCAGGTCTAAATAATCAGTATTAATTGCGTTATCTAAAACACCACATAATACTATTCGTACAGGTTTTGCAATTTGTTTTGCAATACTTATATCCTTTATGGAAGCCCAATTATCTGCAATCAGAACATGAAAATCTACTGTAGGAAATCTTTCTTCAGATTGCAAAATTGCTTCAATATTATTTTCAGGACAATCGCCACCACCGCCTTTCATCATAGTACTCTTTACCAGATTTAGAACATCGGAAAAAGTAGTACAATTTTGAGAATATATCCCACCGGTTTTACCTGTTTTCTTTTTTCTATCTGGAAGGTTATCGCCATCATTAAAAAATGAATAATGTGCAGTTAGACTATCCAGAGACTGTAATTTCAACCAAAGCAACAGCTGAGCTGTATAAGGATACATACTTCCGGTTACATCTCCAACAATATCCATTTTGGCCCACTTATTCCGTTTGAAAATTTTAAATAAAGTAGAATCCGGGAGAGGATGTTTTTCCATATTCAACGAATAGTTGGTTATCGATGTACTATCTAAATTCAGAGAATAAAATTCTTCTTTTCCCTTCAATGAATCACTACCTGTACATACCCCTATTGTAATTAACTCATAAGCTTTAAACCCCCGAAACTTTCTAGTTCCCCTATAAACTTTCCTTGAAATATATCCAAGTCTCAAAGCATCTCGTGGTGAAATAACCAAATAACAACTTGAATCATGTCCATTGGAAAACAACCAATCTGGGTGTACACCGCCAGATATGTGACTGGCAGGCCCTTTGAATTTTAGATGATGTTTTTTAATAAGACTATCTGTTTTAACAGTTTTTCGTTTTTCTTCATTATTCTGTTTTTTAGTCCGCAACGAATCAGAAATTCTTATCACAATAGATTCTTCTTCTTTCAGAGTTAAGATCTGTTCGAGTTTTGACAGATCATTAATCATTGTTTCTTTTGTTTGCGCAGGTCGAAACTTAATAACCACTCCATGAAACATGTTTTGGGCAATATTTTTTTGACTACCGTCCATTTGCCTTATAACTGTGATCTTTTGAATTTTATTGAACTTGAGATATGGGAAGAGTTTATAAACCTGGGCTAAACGCTGACTGTTTAGTTTACTTAAAGTAGATGTTGCTGGGAAGTCAGTACAAATAATATTTATGAGGATATCCCCTGCATTTTCCAGGCTGACTATGTCTCCTGTCACTAATAATACATCAGGTTTGTTATAAGGCATTGTTACCGTCACAGTCTTAACAACTTCTATTTCTTTTGAAAATTCATAACTATTGATCCGGCTGATCGCTAATTGAGAATAGGCCTTTGTAAGAAAAAACATTAAGATGAAAGCGATCGTTCTTTTCATTTCGGCATAATTATTTGAAAAAGTAATACTTTAAAACTTTCAATTCTGTTAATATTGCGTCAAATGAAATATATTCCCTGAATGCTTAATGTACTTCTGTATAAAAAGCTAGGCACAAAAAAGTATTTACACAATACGGGCGGACACAACATTAAATTCCCGCAATGTGTAAATGCCGGACGTCGTGGCTTATACCTAAAAAAGAGAAGCCCCCAAGACTAGGGGCTTCGTTTACCAAAACTAACTGCTTATGAGAAAATTTTTATTTCGTAATTGTTAGTACAAAGTACGCACACAAAAATGATTTCGGCTGTTAAGAAACCGCCAATTATATTTAAAGTGATGTTAAGAAATTTTTCGCCGAACGATACGCCCAGGCGTAGTTCCTGCCTTTATTTTTTTGAAACTTTTTTGTCAAGTATTCAGTAATAAAATTCCGAACCAGGAAAAGTAACAATAGTATTCACGAACCCATAGTTTCCTATTCAGCAAAGAGTTTTGAAGCTTGGGCCTCAGAAAAAAATGCGCCTGCCTGCCGGTAGGCAGGTTAAGAAAATTTAAAGATTGGCGTTAAGAAATGAAATAGATGTTACTGAAGTTTGGAATTATTCTTAGCCGGTAAGTCGCACAATAGTTGGGATATATTCAATTGCTGTGACTTATTTCATTTTAGCCAGGCTTTAAATTTTTAGCTTTTTTTTCTGCAGCCCTTGATTTTTGCTTCTTTTCATCAAGGAAAAGAAGAGTATAAAAATCAATCAATTAGTAACTAACAATTTATAAAACAGGTAAATTATCCAAAAGTCTTTATCAGCAGGATCGCCATCCCATACAATACGGTTGAAATAAAAATACCTTTTGCCGTCTTATCTTTCATGGCATTGATGTACATCGTAAATAAGAATGCATTTAATAAAAGTGAAAGGGTCATTCCTACAGAAAGGGTTTTATGCCCTGGCTCATAGTACATGAACTGGAATGTTTCTTTATAAGTGAATATGCCGAATTTATATATCTTGAATAAAAGCAATCCTACTATTGGGGCGATCATTCCAAGCACAATTCCAAATACCAAACTATCTTTCTTAAATATCATTTGAATATTTTACTTTATGCAAGTGTGGTTCCTGTTCAGTTTGACCTGACGAATTATGACCTGAAAAAGAAACTTGAAAAAAGTAAAA
>JANNBU010000113.1:0-3341 GCA_031385805.1 Ferruginibacter sp. | reverse complement strand
TATAAGGGCTTGTTTGTTTTTGTCAGTGTGCCACAAATAAGTTGCTTCTTCTGTATCAAGTGTTTCTAAAATGATATGGAACTGCTGTTCGCCTGATAATAGAAATACGAATGAAAAGGGGCTTAACACAAATCTGATTTTTAGATGCGCCCCTTCATGCCTGTTTGCTAAAAAACGTAATTGCTCCGAATGTTTAAAATCCTTATTCTTTAGAATGTCGTCTAAAAGTTGTTGTCCATCTGAATAAAGTTGTTGCTTGCCATTTTTCATTCGTATTTCTATTATCAGGCGAACAACAGTTCCATATTATTTTAGAAACACTTGATACAGAAGAAGCAACTTATTTGTGGCACACTGACAAAAACAAACAAGCCCTTATAAGCAAAGTAAAAGAAATCGACCAGCAGCTAAACATAATTCGCAACAAAGGCAGACAAGCATTTTTGGAAACAAATCCTGAAAATTTTTCAAGAATATTACATGACTATTCAGAGAAAAAGAAAGGATTTATCATTTGGAAGGATTTATTGGAAGAGCAAATTGTATGACACACAAAATCAATAATTGCACATGACAGGAGTGGCGAAGTCTCTAATAGCCAACGCCACAAGGCAAGCACATTGGCAGGCACACAAAACCCACAGCACAGAAGCCAACCTGCCAAAGAGCTTGCCTTCTGCTCGGCTTGGGTAACAGTCCTTAGGTTGACACAGTTAAAATGCAACACTCCACTAACGGACAGACAGAAGGGCGAACGTACAACAAAAGCATTGGCAAAATGCGGGCGGACAGTCATATTTTCAGCATTATTTCGCTACCAATCTTCAGTCATCGGCTTGACCGTTCATTAATACGCCTGCGCATTTTGCTACGCTCTTAGTGCGCAGGCTGGTTTTTGTAGTCACGAGAAAAATTCGTTCCTTTAATAAGCGTCAGCACCGGGCGGACACAGCATCGAATGCCCACACTTCGCCAATGCTTGACGTTGTAAGCCATTATCCCAACATTTCGCTGATCGAATAATATTTCTTGCCAATAAGTAATTTTAATCGTTACTTTATTTTTTATGAAGTTTAAAACAAAGAAACATGCCATTTATTGACTTCAATTCAAATAAGAAAATTAAAATTTGGGAAGGAATTACAGCCGCCCTTCATCATTCAGAGCAAGCTACTTTTGCGCATATAACTTTAGAAAAAGATAGTGTAGTTGGTGTACATAATCATATTCATGAACAATGGACCCATGTCATTCACGGAGAACTTCTTTTTGATATAAATGGGGAGGAAAAACTATTAACAAGTGGAATGACAGCTTTTATGCCATCAAATATCCCGCATTCTGCAAAAGCAATAACTGAATGCAAGGTTATAGACTGCTTTTTACCCGTTCGACAAGATTTCGTTGCTCTTGAAAAAGAAATACAATAACTCGACGTCTCTAAAAACGGCTTACAACAAAAGCATTGCCGCAATTTGGGGCTTGACGGAAAAATTCTCAGCATTTTATCTTTATTGTTCATCGGTTTCGGGTTGACCGTTTTGCAATTGGCTTTGCATTCTCATTTATATTTCGTTCCTTTAATTGGCATTTTCGCCGGGCGGACACAGCTCCTAAACCCCAATCAGCGGCAATGCCGGACGTTATGCGAGATTCAAGCGGCCTCTCTTAGGTTCGAAGTAAAGAAAATATTATCTTCGGCTTATGGCAAAACATCAACCATTTAACATAGAAATTGACAAACTCACTCGCTCTATTGAAAACGCTATTTCAGGAGACAGTTTTAAAACTGAAGTACTAGAGCTTACTTTATCAGATATTAGAAAATTAAAAAAAGTCGACTGGCTATTTGAATGGAAAGCTCAAGCCAAATCCAAGGACAGAAAGGTTTATAAACTTGTTATTATTGACAATCCTAATATTATACAGGGGCTTATTAGTTTGCAAGATCGTAATGACCATATTTTTATGCCTCTTATTGAAAGCAGTAAATTTAATCGTGGTGATAAAAAAATTTATTTAGGTGTGCCTGGAAACCTCGTCGCTTTTGCTTGCAAAATCTCCTTTGATAAAGGCTACGGAGGATACGTATCTTTTGAAAGTAAGACTAAGCTAAAAGAGCATTATAAAAAAACTTTAAAAGCTCATTTTCTTTTCGGAAATTTTATGGCTATTGATTCAAAAGCTGCTGTTAAACTTATAGAGCAATATTTTCCTAAAAAATCGTAACTTTATAAAATGATAAAAGAACCTAAAAATATTGACTTTTATACTACTGGCAGACAACCTTCTGAGCAAGATTTTATTCGTATAAGTGAATGGATCAAAAAAGACAAAAAAAGAAAGGACACTCGGAAAGTAACTAAACAGCTTGTAAAACAAAAAAACCTCGCATAACAAAGGCATTGGCAAAATACGGGCGGACAGTCATATCCTCAGCACCATTTCGCTATTTTTCTTCAGTTATCGGCTTGACCGATTTGCAATTAAAATTTAATTTCAAGTAAAAATTTCGTTTCTTTAACTTGCACCAGCACCGGGCGGACACAGCATCAAATGCCCGTCCTTCGCCAATGCCGGACGTTGTAGGCAACCTGGCTGACCCTTACTAATGATATAACCTGACAATGAGTTTAAGAAAGTATTTACCGTATGAAGATTATGCTTTGATAAGCAAACTATCAGTTGAAGAAGTTCGTAAGAGCATTTTAGAAAATATTGAACCTAAGAAAACTTTTAGGTTCCCTGGGTTTAATAAAAATACTGTCAAGCCATACGAAGGAACGCTTATTGATAATACTTTTACTATTACAAGAATAATAAATTACAGAAATTCCTTTTTACCGGTGATTACAGGAGATATCTCAACTTTCCTCGGAAAAACACAGATCAAGATAAAAATGAGACTTGTTCACTTAGTAGCTGTATTCATGTCATTATGGTTGGGCATAGTTGGGCTTGTATGTATTGGAATCTTGCTAGTCGGAATTTTAAAGTTCAAAGAAATATTAGAAACTGGCTTTTCACCTATGTTACTAATTCCTTTTGCAATGTTTCTCTTCGGTTGCTTATTAGTATTACTTGCTTTCAAAGCAGAAAGTAAAAAATCAAAGGATTTTCTAATAGAACTCTTGCAAGGACAGGAGGACAATTCTTGACATTCACACAATAATCAATATAAGTAGGCTGCCTACAACAAAGGTGGCCGATGCGCAACCTCCTTTGAAAAATTATATTACGAGTGATTAGAAAGTCCGTGCTGTTTTTTATCAGCGAACAAAAATTGCCTGCTGATTGAGTTTATATGCCGACAGTGATTGCCGTAACCTCATAAAATAGAA
>JANNBU010000014.1:0-19759 GCA_031385805.1 Ferruginibacter sp. | reverse complement strand
GTAAACTGTAAACTTTGATTTAACCCCACAAAGAATCCGGGTACACTCCATCAGCAACAAGCCTATCAATACTCGCTTTAACCGAAGCTGCATCTTCTTTATAAGTTACCCCAAACCATTGTGATGAAGTTGGAATTACTTTGATCGTATTTCCCGGTATTTTAATGAATTCATCCCCGATGATCGGGATAAAGAATTCTGCTTTGATATTATTACGGTTGGCAGGAACAAATTTTTCAAATAGTTCCTTCGTCTGTCCAAACATAGACGGATGAAAACACCAGAAATTCATTGAAACACTTGATTTGGCAGGAACTTCTTTCTTTTCATCATTTTCTTCATAGATAACTTTATTTCCTTCGGGATAGATTTTTGTTCGTTCATTGATGGAAACAAGATTCATTTTTTCGTCTACCACACATACTCCCCTGCTTACAGTGCCATGCTTGCTCAGGGTCTTATCTAACTGGTATCCAATAATAGAATAAGTATGTTTGTTGCATTCTTTGTTTAAAAAATCTGCTGCTTTTTTAAAAGCATCGGTACCATAGTAATCATCAGCATTGATCACCGCAAACGGTTCTTTGATCTTATCTGTAGCACAGAGCACCGCATGACCAGTGCCCCAGGGTTTGGTCCGGCCCGCTGGTATATCTTTTTTATCAACATAGCAATCCATTTCCTGGTAAACATAATCGACTGCGATCCTGCCTTTCAGTTTTGCACCAAAATTTGATTTGAAATTTTCGGCAAAATCTTCTCTTATAATAAAGACAACTTTTCCAAAACCGGCTTTAATAGCGTCATAAATAGAATAATCCATGATCGTTTCGCCTGAGGGGCCAAATCCTTCCGTTTGTTTCATACTTCCGTACCGGCTCGCCATTCCTGCAGCTAAAATTAAAAGAGTAGGTTGCATTCAATTACTATTTTTATATTAATACAAATTTTACAGCGCAAAAATAATATAAACCAACAGTAATAATGAAAATCCTTTTTGAAGAAAATGAACTGGAATTTAATGAGCTGACCGGGCCATTGTTCACTGAGAAAAAAATATCATTATCAATTGCGAGGCTGGATAAGATCCATCCCGTCATTTCAGGCAATAAACTATTTAAACTTCATTATTTTTTAGCCGAATCACTAAAGCATGAACATAAACCTATATTAACTTTCGGTGGTGCATATTCCAATCACCTGGCAGCTACTGCTCATGCCTGTAAGATAGCAGGCACGAAGTCTGTCGGAATTGTAAGGGGAGAAAAGCCAGCCAACCTTTCCGATACTTTAAAGCAATGTAAGGCCAATGGTATGGAGTTACATTTTATTTCACGGACAGAATACAGCAACAAGGATTCTGCCAATTTCATATCACAACTTACCGGCAATTTCGGGGATTGTATCATCATTCCGGAAGGCGGGTATCATCCCCTGGGTGCAAATGGCGCATCGCTGATCATGAATAAATTAAAAGCAAAACATGCAACACATATCTGTACGGCCATAGGTACTGCCACAACAGCTGCCGGTTTATTAATGAACACGGCTGCCAATGAAACGATCATTGGGATACCGGTATTAAAACAAATGAACAATATAGAAGACAGGATATCCTGGCTGTGTGGTAACAGGCATTTCAATAACCTGTTGATCTTTGATGATTATCATTTCGGCGGTTATGCTAAAAAGACAAATGAAGTCATTGGGTTTATGAATAATTTTTTTACTCAATACAAAATACCTACAGACTTTGTGTATACTGCCAAGATGATGTATGCAGTTATGGATAAGATCAGGGCCGGGTATTTTGAAGAAGGCAGTAATATTATCTGCCTTCATACCGGGGGATTACAGGGCAATGATTCATTGCCCGCCTCAACTTTAGTTTTTTAATTCACTCAACATCGTTTTATATTTGTATTACAGATCTAAGTGTACAGGTTCTTTTAAGTTTGTTTTAAGTGACCTCAATAACTATGAAGAAATATAAATTTCTTATTTTAATATTATGTGTGTCAGCCATACAAAATGTATCGGCACAGGAAGTATTGCCGGGAATTACCGTAAAAGATTACAGCGGGAAAATAGTTGTGAGTTGGCAGAATGGTTATAATATTCCTGTAACGAACATCAGTATACAACGCTCCTTCGACAGTACAAAAAACTTCAGCAGCATTGGTACTGTTTTAAATCCACAGAATCTTGAAAATGGTTTTGCAGATGACAAACCACCTTATAATAAAATGTATTACAGGGTCTTCATTAGTTTTGAAGGTGGGTCTTATTTATTCAGTTCCGTTGCAAGGCCTGAAAAAGATCCTCCCTTAGTAAAAATTGAAGCAGCCATTGCAACTGTTGATATTACTGCTTCTATTCCCGAGGATAGTACAGAGAACAAAATTCCGGATGTTGCAGGAAATAAAAACAACAACATACCTCAAACCAATACAAATCTCCCACGCTTTCCCTGGCAGGGAAGTCCTTCAACAGATCCAATTGCAAAACTGCCTGCCAAAAAAGATTCACTGGTTGTAAAAAATGATCCTGAAGTAATTACATATCCAAGCCAGCGGATATTTACAGGCAGGGAAAATAATCTTGTAATACATTTACGGGATGCTGCCATAAAAAAATACAGTGTAAAATTTTTTGATGAGAATGATAATTTTTTATTTGAACTTTCAAAACTCCGGGAAGAATACCTGATCGTTGAAAAAGTGAATTTTGTACACTCCGGCTGGTTTCATTTCCAATTATTTGAAAATGGAAAACTGGTAGAAAAAAATAAATTCTTTATCGGGAAGGATGGGAAAAATACTAATAGTGAATCTTACAAAAAAGGGAATAAATAACTATACCAGGTTTACATCAAATACCTTTTCAAAATTCCGTTTAAGTTTTTGCTTTACCGATTCATAATCTGCTTTATTCCCCGTTTCTTTTTTAATAGAAGTTACCTGTTTGTTTTGTATGCCACAGGGTATAATATTATTGAAATAATCCAGGTCGGTATTTACATTCAACGCAAAACCGTGCATGGTAATCCACCTGCTGCAACGTACACCAATAGCCGCTATTTTTCTTTCTTTACCTGCTATACCCGGTTGTACCCAAACGCCTGTTTCGCCTTTGCTGCGTTCTCCTTTAATGCCGTATTCAGCAATGGTAAGAATAATGGCTTCTTCCATATTACGGAGGTACTTACCAATATCTGTATAGAATTTTTCCAGGTCGAGTATGGGATAACCTACAATTTGCTGCAATCCATGAAAAGTAATATCGCCTCCCCTATTCGTTATAAAGAATTCAATACCCTTTTCTGCTAATTGTGTTTCACTCAGCAATACATTGTTCATACTACCGCCTTTGCCGATCGTATATACCGGTGGATGCTCACAAAGAAGAAAATAGTTCTTTGTAGGCAATGAAATTGCAGGCAGGTCTGCTTTACTGATCCTTGCTGCTGATTTTATGGCAACATTTGCCTGCAAAAGGTTTTCCTGGTAATCCCAGGCCGACTTATAATCAATTATTCCCAGATCTTTAAATATCATCGGCTGCTTATCCACTGCAATGTTTTAATTTGCAAAGTTAATGGAAGAGGAGGATACTGGATACTGGATACTGGATATAAAAACCAAAAACGAGAAACAAGAAACGAGAAACGTTCTTTATATGATCAATCAAAAAGAAATAGAAGAAGAATTACCCGAATCGGAGGAGTTGTATGAAAAACATGCCATTGTAATTGACAAGGGACAGGAACCACTGCGTATAGACAAATTCTTAATGAACCGTATTGAAGGTGCTACAAGAAATAAGATCCAGCAGGCAATAGAAAATGAACTGGTATTGGTAAATGAAAAACCAATAAAAAATAATTATAAGATCAAAGCCGGAGATAAGATCGTTATATATGACAGCAACTCTCCCGAATCTTCAGAAATAATTCCTCAGAATATTCCGTTGAATATTGTTTATGAAGATGATGATATTTTTATCATCAATAAACCCGTGGGCATGGTTGTTCATCCCGGCAGTGGCAATCCCGATGGAACATTGATCAATGCCATTGCATGGTACCTGCAGGAAAATTGTCCCAATATTGATAAGGCAGATCTGAACCGTTTTGGATTGGTACACAGGATAGACAAAAATACCAGTGGCCTCATCGTTATGGCTAAAAGCCAGAAAGCGATGAGCGATCTTGCCAAACAATTCTTTAATCATACTGTTCACCGCCGTTATGTTGCATTGGTTTGGGGTGATTTTGATCATGACGAAGGAACGGTTGTTGCACATGTTGGCAGGCACCTGCGCTTAAGAAAATTATTTACTGCATACCCCGAAGGCGATCATGGAAAAGATGCCATCACCCATTACAAAGTGCTCGAAAGATTCAACTATGTAACAATGGTAGAATGCAGGCTGGAAACAGGCCGCACTCACCAGATACGTGTTCATATGCAGTACATTGGACATCCATTATTCAATGATGATTTTTATGGCGGCGACCGCATCGTAAAAGGAACTGTTTACACAAAATACAAACAGTTTGTTGATAATTGCTTTACCCTTTGCCCACGCCAGGCATTACACGCAAAAGAATTAGGCTTTATTCATCCTACAACAAGGGAACCCATGCTTTTTACAAGCGAGTTACCGGAAGATATGAGCAGCGTAATAGCAAAATGGAGAAAGTACAGCCAGTTTAAAAATGCTGAATAATTTTGTATCCATTCATGCATTCGTGGCAAAAAAAAATAAATTGCCACGAATGCACGAATATTCTTAAAGAAAAAAATTAATTACAATGCTGAAAAAAATCACACTTATTATCCAGTTGGTTTTCTTTCATAATTTTTTATTTGCTCAAACAAACATTAAAAGAGATAAGGAAATTGAGCAAATGGTAAAAAATATCGCACCGGATTCATTAAAATCTTATATCGATCATTTAGTTGCATTCGGCACACGAAATACTTTAAGCACCCAAACTGATTCTAAACGTGGCATTGGCGCTGCCAGGAACTGGGTGCTGAATAAATTCAACCAGTTTGCATCACAATCAAATGGAAGACTAAGCGCATTCATAGATACCACTACCCTGCTACCTGATAAGAAAAGAATTGATACCCCAACTTTATTGGGTAATGTAATGGCTACCTTAAAAGGAACTGATCCTGATGACAAAAGAATATTCATCATCAGCGGCCATTTGGATAATATGCGTACCAATGTTATGGACGGGATAAATGACGCTCCCGGTGCAAATGATGATGGTAGCGGAACTGCTGCAGTATTGGAATGTGCAAGGATCATGAGCAGGCATAGTTTTCCGGCAACAATTATTTTCGTAGCAATGAGCGGCGAAGAACAAGGTTTACTGGGGGCATATTTTATGGCCAATAAAGCACGCAAAGAGAATTGGAACATCGAAGCTGTGTTGAATAACGACATCATGGGCAGCAACAACAGCAACGAAACAAATATCATCAACAATACAAAGGTTCGTGTTTTCAGTGAGGGATTGCCTGCTTATCAATTAGATAAAAATGCAAAGATGATCCGCCAGCTTGGATTGGAAAATGACGGTAAATCGAGGCAACTGGCACGTTATGTAAAAGAAACCGGTGAACGTTATGTAGATAATATTGAGATCGTAATGGTTTATCGGAACGACCGGTTCTTACGTGGCGGTGATCATATTGCTTTTGTTGAAAATGGCTATACTGCGGTACGTATTACCGAAATGAATGAGAATTATACAAGGCAGCACCAGGATGTAAGAAAAGAAAATGGAATTCAATTTGGTGACCTGCCTGAATTTATAGATTATGAATACCTGCGAAAAAATACAGCGGTCAATTTATCAAACCTGGCAAATCTGGCTAAAGCGCCGGCAACTCCCGAAGAAGTAAAAATTGATTTAAAGAAATTAGGTAACACTTCTTATCTCTATTGGAAAGCGCCAAGATCGGGCAAGCCAAAAGGATATTATGTTTTGATGAGAGAAACAACCAGTGCTTCGTGGCAAAGAAAAATTTATACAGAAGCAATGGAAATCATTTTGCCTTACTCAAAAGATAATTATTTTTTTGCTGTACAGTCGGTAAATGAAGAAGGGAATGAAAGTTTACCGGTCATTCCGGGTATTGGAAGATAATAAATTTACTAACGACTTTTATTATGGAAGAATTACCAATGGGCAATCCTCAACTATTGCTTCAATTGATAAGTATGAAAATGCCTTTTGGAAAATATAAAGGAACCGTACTCCGCTACTTACCGGTAAGTTATTTAGAATGGTTTTCGCAAAAAGGGTTTCCTGCCGGAAAATTGGGTGTGCTGTTACAAACCTTGTATGAGATCAAACTCAATGGGCTGGAATATTTGCTGGATGAATTGCAGAAACAATAGTTGATACTGATCTGCGACTGTAATGACCAGACCAGTATCGACTATTGAAAATCAAACAAAGTTGCCGTAAAAATTCCTCTTTCTCTTTTTTTGGTAATGGCTTTCCAATTGCCGTTATATCGTATAAGCGCCGGAACTGTTAAGTTCCTATAGGTAGTCATCTGCACTTCCATGCTTACTTTAAAATCATACACGGTTGCATCATAACTCAAAGAATAGTTTCTGGCAACAACTTCATAAGTACTGTCATTGAACCATGTTGTCATTTCATCAACGATCACATCATCTTCACTTCCTGGTTTTACTTTCTGTTTGAAAATATAACAGTAGGTTCCATGATAAAAATCCATATCAATACTCATGTCATATTTATCAGCCATATCATCATCAAAAATGGCTGTCTTATTACTCATAAAAGGCAAACCATTGATCCTGCGTCCGGGATTAAAGAACAACATTTTTAATTGTTCTTTGTGTTTTTCCATTCCGCTTTTTCCTTCGGTTGAAATAACACTGCCTTTTACAATATTGTCTTCTCCGCACACACTATCCTTTGTAAAAAAAAGGGAAGCATACATATTGGCTGTATAATAATTGAATTCATGAGATTCATTATACATATCACCAGTAACCGTTTCTTCGATCACTTGCATGGTCCTGCAATTGTTATTGCGAAGTTGTTTTGTTTTGCTATATAATGATGCTTTCAATCCTCCAGCTTTGTCAGTCATTCGAATATCGTTCAATGCAGTAAATCCAAGTATGTGCAGGTTACGGAATGCTTTATAAAAACTGCTGTCATTTTTTATGCGTTCTATAAAAGTGGGAACATTTAGTTTATTGTCTATTACAACTTCACTGAGAGTTATCATTTTTTTACCGACAATAATGCTTGTATCGCCATTTTCCTGCGCCAATGCATTAGAATAAAATAGTAAAGAGAAAATTAAAATTGCCGGTATTTTCATCATACTGCAAAGTAATTGCATCTTTTTGGTAAAGATACTTATCAGCATATTTTTCTATATTTACAACCTAACTAAACGTTTTATGAGAAAACTAGTATTGCTACTAACAGGTGTTGTTGCGTTCAATATTTCCCATGCACAGTTATCTGTGAGTGACAGCCTGAAGAACCATTATCAAAAAACCTACCAGCTGGCATTGCAATACAATGATATTAATGTAGCCGTAAATTCATTACAGAATATGATTGTGGAAACTCCCGGCGATGCAGTAATCCCATTAAAAGATACGCTGGCGATGCTTTATTTTGCATCAAAATCCTGGTATTCGTGTTTATTATTATCAAAAGAAGTTTACCAGGCAAACCGGTCCAATATAAATGCCCTCGCAAGAGCTGCAGAATGCAATCAAAACCTGGGCGAGACAAAAGATGCCATAACAGATTATGAAACCGTTACCCCAATATTAAAGAACCCATACTATTATTACCAGCTGGCGGTTTGTCAATATGGATTAAAAAGAATGGTAGAATGTGAAACTAATATCAGGAAAGTGCTGGCCGACAGCAATAGCAATAAAATAGCTGTTGTTTTTATTTTACCAAATGGCAATGAACAACAAATCCCGGTAAGTGCGGCTGTTTTAAATATGGCGGCAGTAATAAAAATGGATGCAAAAAATTATGCCGATGCAAAAAACTACCTCGAAAATGCTTTAAAAATATTTCCTGATTTTGAAGGAGCTAAACAAAATTTGAATTATTGTAATGAGAATTTGAAACCAGCGAAGACAATCAAGGCACCTCCGGCAAAGAAACCAAAAGGATAAAAGCCCCTCTATCTCCCCGAAGGGGAGAATAAGGAGAAGATTTTAGCGAATATTTAAGCACATATTTAATAATTAGAATCATAGTAATCCAAAAAATTATTTTGGAAATACCATCCTGTAATCAACATTGATCTTCCCTTTGGTAATATCATCGAGCTTGCGTTTCAGCAAAGTTCGTTTTAAGGGTTTGAGATGATCAATGAATAATTTACCATCAATATGGTCATATTCATGCAGGATGATCCTGGCAGTTAAACCAATAAATGTTGTTGTATGGGAAACAAAGTTTTCGTCAACATATTTCAATGTTACTGATTCGTTCCGCATGATATCTTCCCTTACCTTGGGTATGCTGAGGCAACCTTCATTGTAACTCCATTCCTTGCCATTTAATCCGGCAATATGTGCATTGATGAAAACCCCTTTAAAACCAGGCTCATCAGGGTACAGTCCCTTTTCATCATCATCCTGGTGCTCAAATATCTGCCCGCTGTCTATTACAAATAAACGGATATCCTTGTTTATCTGTGGAGCCGCCAAACCCACGCCATTACTGTTATACATGGTTTCCCACATATCGGCGATCAGTTTTTCAAGGCCGGGATAATCAGGTGTTATATCCGCACAAACCTTACGTAAAATGGGAGAGCCGTATGCAACTATCGGAAGAATCATTCAATTTTCTATTAAGAAGTTCTTGTAATTTATTAAGTCGCAAAGTTAATCCATATAGGCTTATGAACCAACCCCAGCAATGAATGCAATACCAGTCTTACTTGTCATGCTGAGGTACGAAGCATCTCATGAAAGATTCTTCCTTCGTCAGAATGACAAGATCAACTCAGGCTAATACTCTGAAGATATTCCTGCAACATAATAGTTGCAGCAATTTCATCCACAATTTTTTTATTACGCCTGTCTTTTTTCTTCATCCCCATTTCCAGCATGGCATCCCTGGCCATTTTAGAAGTATAACGTTCATCTACTTCCTTGAGTGGCATAGCCGGGAATTCTTTTTTTATTTTTTTAATGGCTTCTACTGCCAATGAAGTTCCATGCGTATCAGATTCATCCCAGTTCTTTGGCATTCCGATGATGATGAGTTCAACCGGTTCCTGTTGCAAATATTTTTTAAGAAAAGGGATCAGTTCTTTCGATTCGATGGTCGTTAAACCGGTTGCTATGATCTGCAAAGGATCTGTAACGGCGATACCGGTTCGCTTTCCACCATAATCTATTGCTAATATTCTTGCCATACCCTAATCCCTTAAAGGGGGAATAATTATTTTGTTATAAATAAATCTATTAATACAAATAATGCAAATACAACCGATGCAATTCCATTGGCTGTCATGAATGCAATGTTTACCCGGCGAAGATCAGTTGGTTTTACGATGGAATGCTGGTAAACAAGCATACCTAAAAACACTGCAATACCAATCCAATACCATAAGCCAAACTTTCCATAAACACCTGCAGACACTATACATACTGCTGACAGGATATGAAACACTTCAGATATCCTAAGCGCTTTTACTTTACCCACTGCCGCAGGTATGGAATGTAATTTATTCGCCTTATCAAATTCCTCATCCTGCAATGCATAAATAATATCGAATCCACTTACCCAAAACAGCACAGTGAAAGAAAATAATAGGGGCAGGAGATCAAATTTTCCTGTTACAGCTAAATAAGCTCCAATCGGTGCCAGGCTTAATCCCACACCCAATACCAAATGACACAATGCAGTAAAACGTTTTGTATAACTGTAAAATAATACCACAAATAAGGCTACAAAACTTAAATAAAAACAAAGACTGTTGATGAACCAGCAACAAACAATAAATGCGATGCAATTAAAAATAACAAACAACAGTGCATTATTGGCTTTGATGATTCCTTTAGGAATTTCCCTGATAGCGGTACGTGGATTCTTTGCATCAAAACTTTTATCTAGCCATCGGTTAAAAGCCATAGCCGCAGAACGTGCAAAAACCATACAAAGAATAACCAATAGAAAAAGCCACCATTGATACTGAAACAGGAGTTTTGTTTTTCCAAAAACAGATAACTCCCAAAACGCATAAATCTTAACTCCACGAATATGCAGCAAATCTTTAATTCCTAAAAAAAAACCTATTAATGCAAAAGGCATTGCAAAGATCGTGTGAGAGAATTTTATGAGAGAGAGGTAGTTTTTAACTGTTGTCATTTAGAAATATTCAATAATCAATTTTCAATGCTCAATATTCAATATTCAGAAAAAACTTCGAATTCATGGAGACTAAGTTCCCCCTTTAGGGTGCGGAGGGGGTGTTTTCTATTCTTGTCCTCACAATCTCCCACAACACAACCCCTGCTGCCGTTGCAATATTCAACGAATGTTTCATGCCAAGTTGTGGTATTTCAATACATGCATCACACTGCAGGATGGTTTCCTGCTCTACACCAGTTACTTCATTTCCAAAGATAACTGCGATCTTATCATCTTTCTTAAAATCCATTTGCTGAAGCGGATGACTATTTACAACCTGCTCCACCGCATAAACTTTATAACCGGCTGTTTTTAATTGAATGATCGCTTCCGAAGCATTGACAAAATACTGCCAGTCAACAGAATCTTCTGCACCCAATGCTGTTTTCTTTATTTCTTTATGAGGAGGTTGGGCTGTATAGCCGGTGATGTAGATAGCTTCTAATAAAAATGCATCAGCTGTTCTGAAGAGACTGCCCACATTGTAAGCGCTTCTTACATTTTCTATGACAGCAATAACAGGTGTTTTTTCTGATCGTTTGAATTCTTCCACCGTTTTGCGGTTCAGCTCATCCATGCTTAATTTCTGCATGGGACAAAGTTAAATATTTTTATTGCCGGGAAGACGTAAAATAAAGTTTACAGCTTTCTGGAAAGCTGTAAACTTTATTTTTATGCAGTCTCTTTCTCCATTTTTGCAAACTTCTCATTGGCTTTTAATTCAGCAAAATATTTTGCAGCCTGCACAAAATTTACAAACAACGGATGTGGATTTTCTACAGTGCTTTTTAATTCAGGATGGTATTGAACACCAATAAAGAAAGGATGATTACTCATCTCTACAATTTCAACTAACCCCGTTGCCGGGTTTTTACCACTTGGCATCAGGCCCGCATTTTGAAAATCATTGATATAATTATTATTGAATTCCCAGCGATGGCGATGGCGTTCGCTGATCTCAGTTGTTCCGTATATCCTGTGTGCAAGGCTGCCTTCAACGATCTCACACGGATATGCACCCAAGCGCATGGTACCGCCTTTCTTCTTAATTTTTTTCTGTTCTTCCATCAATGCAATAACCGGGTAATTAGTTTTGGCATCCATTTCTGTTGAATTGGCTTCGGGCCATCCCAATACATTCCTGGCATACTCAATTACTGCCATCTGCATACCAAGACAAATCCCAAAGAACGGCATTTGATTTTCCCTTGCATATTTTACTGCAGTGATCTTTCCTTCTACTCCTCTTGAGCCAAATCCGGGGGCAACCAATAATCCATCCAGGTCTTTTAATTTTTCCGAAACATTTTCATTGGTAATAAATTCGCTGTGCACATTTACGATCTGCACTTTACAATGATTGATAGCACCTGCATGTACAAATGCTTCCAAAATGGATTTGTATGCATCCTGCAATTCAATATATTTTCCAATAAGCCCGATCGTAACCCGGCTCTTGGGATAATTTAATTTATCAAGAAACTCTCTCCATTTAGTTAGTTCGGGGGCTGCATAACCATTGATCTGCAATTTTTTCAATACAATAACATCCAATCCTTCCTGTAGCATTTTCAATGGAACTTCATAAATGGTACCGGCATCAATGGCTTCAATAACAGCATTGGGTTTTACATTACAGAACAATGCGATCTTTCTTTTAATTTCTTCCGTAAGCGGATGTTCTGTACGGCACACGATCACATTCGGGCGAACGCCTTCCTGGCTCAGTAAACGTACACTATGTTGCGTTGGTTTGGTTTTTAATTCTTTTGCAGCCTTTAAATAGGGTATCAATGTCAAATGCACCACCATACAATCTTCTTCAGCCATTTCCCATTGCATCTGGCGTACAGCTTCAACAAACGGCAGACTTTCAATATCACCAACGGTTCCGCCCAATTCGGTGATCACGATATCAAATTCTCCCGATTCTCCCAGCATCATCATCCTTCTTTTGATCTCATCAGTTATATGCGGAATTACCTGTACTGTTTTACCAAGATATTCACCCTCTCTTTCTTTATTGATAACTGTCTGGTATATGCGGCCGGTTGTAACATTGTTCGCCTGTGAAGTAGGAATATTCAGGAATCTTTCATAATGGCCAAGGTCGAGATCGGTTTCAGCACCATCGTCGGTAACATAGCACTCGCCGTGTTCATAAGGGTTCAATGTTCCGGGGTCGACATTAATATAAGGGTCAAATTTCTGGATGGTCACTTTCAACCCCCTGCTTTGCAGAAGTTTGGCAAGTGATGCAGCAATAATGCCCTTACCCAATGAAGATGTAACACCTCCGGTTACAAAAATATACTTGGCCATTTTTATATAAATTATCCGTTTTGCGAATCAAAGAAATTTTTATGTTACCAGCTAAAAACCTTTACTCAACTGCATTGGCGTCGCACTCTTATACAGCATACCATTATTGAACAGACTGAAATAAACTTGAACTAAATGACCGGAGGAATGAAAATAAAATCCTGAAGGTCGTGTAAAGATAAAGCGAATTTTTGGGAGGATGAAATTAGTAGGGATATTTTTGGAAAAAAGGGTCTTTAAAATGTATTTTTATAGTTATATTATAAAAAGTCCGCATAAAAAGAAGTGGCGTTCCTAGCATATTCTAATCTGATCATTATGAAGCAAGTATTAACCTGCTATTTTGCCTTATTGACAATACCGGTGTTCTCACAGATTCAAACCGACAGCATTAATTCTAAATCTATTAAAATAAGATTACAAGATGACACAACCAATGCAGCTTTCAGCATTAACCTTAGCAGATTAACTATTCTGGATGCCAGGGATGACACTTCTGACCTTGGTTATTTCGTGTCAACCATAGGCGGAGTAAAAAAATATGTCTTCAAATCTGGTTTTACAGAGGAACTTACTGAATGGTATTCCAGATACCTGATGGCTAATGAGCAAAATAAAACCAATACCTCTCTGTTTGTAAACATAAAAAAACTACGGTTATCAAATCAGATAACTCCACAACTACGCCATGATGGCCAGACAGGCCAACCACATGATGGATGGGAAAAAGGTATTATTGCCAAAATTGAATATTTCATAGAAAAAGACAGTTTCTACATCCCGTTATACCGTTTCGATTCAATAATCATACTACAAGAGAATTTGCGCAGAAATGCAGATGAATATGTTTCAACTGCACTTAAAGCTTCATTGGTAAAGTTATTTACGATCAACCTGGATCACGCACTATTATCAAAAAACAAGATCTTATTTAAAGATATTATTCGTTCAAATACGCAGGCTCATAATTTTCCGGTTTATACAAGTTCGTTGAGCAAAAAAGGAGTTTACAAAACTTTCAATGAATTCAAAATGAATGAACCGTCTTTAACGGACTTCGAATTCCGTAAAGGAAAAATGGGTGACATCTTATATGTAAAGGAAGATGGCAATGAATATCCTGCCAGGAAAGTATGGGGATTTTGTGACGGCGAGAATTTCTTCATTAATTCGGGTGACAAATATTCCAAACTGGTAAGATCAGGATACAGCTTTTATTTTGAAGGAATTAAAGCAATCACGAGAAAATCATCTTCTTCAAATATTAACTTGCCTATATACGATCCTATTACAGGCGGATATTTTTCTTCAAATAGCCCGCAGGAAACCACATTTAAAAAAGAAATAAGATATTACCAGGTAGATATGGAAACCGGTGAGGTTTATTAACCCTTCACAATTTTATTATAACTCGTTGCAATCCCTTTTATCAAAGAAGAACTAAAGCCCTGGTGTTCCATTTCATTCAATCCGGCAATGGTACAACCTTTGGGTGTGGTAACTTTATCTATCTCCTGTTCGGGATGCGTTCCTTTTTCCAATAATAATTCGGCAGCGCCTTTTACAGTTTGTGCTGCAATGAGGCTGGCGGTGGCAGCATCAAAGCCGATCTCGATACCGCCTTGTATATTAGCACGTATATAACGCATGGCATAAGCTGTACCACATGCGCCCAACACCGTAGCGGCATCCATCAGGTTTTCATTGATAACAGCAACCTTGCCGAGTGCAGAAAATAATTTTGTTATAAAACTGGTATGCGTAGCCGCAGTATTGTTGAAACTCAAACAGGTCATACTTTGCTGAATGGCAATGGCTGTATTGGGCATGGCCCGGAATATGGGAAGTTTTTTTTCTATGGTTGCTTCCAGGTCTTTTATCAATACACCCGTTACCACCGAAACCAAAATATGTTTTGATGATAATTCCTTTTTAAAACTATTCAATACTTCACTCACCTGGTAAGGTTTTACTGCCAGGATGATTATTTCAGATCTGCTGACTGCCTCACTATTAACAGAAGTGACTTTTACACCGCGACTTTCGAGCTGCTTAAGTGTTGCTGTATTTCTTTTTGTGATAACAATATCAGTTGCCTTGCAAAACTTACTTTTTAACAATCCTTCTGCAATGGCAGAGCCCAGGTTTCCGCCGCCGATGATGGCAATTTTCTTACTCATAATATATAATTAACAAAAGCTGTTTTTGGAAAGGTAATTTTTTACATAATCGCCAACACCATCTTCAAGCGAATAAAATTTTTCTTTATACCCTGCATCTTTTAGTTTCTTCATGTTTGCTTCCGTAAAGTATTGATACTTGTCCCTGATATCTTCGGGCATATCTATGAATTCGATCTTTGACGGAATTGCCAATGCGGCATAAGTTGCATTTACAAGATCTGTAAAACTCCTTGCCTTGCCGGTACCTAGATTATAAATAGCAGATGGCAGTTTATTTTCCATCATCCAGAAGCAAACTTCTAAAATATCTTTTACATAAATAAAATCACGCAATTGCTCCCCGTCTTTAAACCCTTCTTTGTGTGATCGGAATAATTTCACTAAGCCATCTTTCCTGATCTGGTTATACGAATGAAAGATAACACTGGCCATGCGTTTTTTATGATATTCATTGGGACCATAAACATTAAAGAATTTTAACCCGGCCCAAAATGGCGGGTGATCTTCCTGGTGCAATACCCATTTATCAAATTCATTTTTTGAGATACCATAAGGGTTCAATGGTTTTAATGTTTCAACGATTGCATGATCATCGTTATAACCCAATTGCCCGTCACCATAAGTAGCTGCCGAAGATGCATATACCAACGGAATATTATTGATGGTGCAATAATTCCATATCTTTTGGGAATAGTCAACATTCAGGTGCTGATGTATGGCATAATTAAATTCTGCTGTATCAGTACGGGCACCGAGGTGAAAAACAAAATCCACCGCCGGTTTTTCCTTACCGATCCACTCAAAGAAGTTTTCTCTTTCTACCCTCACTCTATATTTTTTATGCAGCAGGTTCAATTCTTTTTCTTCATCATCAAATTCATCAACAAGGATAAGGCTTTCGTATCCTTTATCATTTAAAAAACCAACGAGGCAGCTTCCGATAAAGCCGGCAGCTCCCGTAACGATTATAATAGCATCTTTTTTCATCATACTTAGTTTAAATAGCGGTCAGTGCTGATTCGGCAGCTTCTCCTTTTAACAGGTTCGCAATAGCATCATCATACTTTTCTTTCCATTCATTGATACGGCCCCAGTTCTCATTGTCAATTACCACTTCATTGGATGTTACTTTTCCTATTTCTGAAAAAGGAACACTCATTGATTGCAACAGCTCAACAAAAGCATGCTTATTATTATGATCAATTGAAACCAATATCCTTCCCTGTGCTTCCCCAAACCAATATGCATCTTTCCTTATTCCCATTGCTTTTTCTATGACATCGAATCCTAATCCGCGATTGAAACCACTTTCAGCCAAGGCAATAAATAAGCCGCCTTCACTGATATCGTGTGCAGAAAGTAAAAGTTTATTTTTTATGAGTGTATGAACTGCCTGTTGCATATTGAATTCCTCGTCCAAATTAAAATAAGGGGCAGGTGAAAATTCCTCGCCGATAATTTTATGGAGGTATTCTGAAGAGTTAATATCATCCCTGCTTTCACCTATTAGGTAAATAAGGTCACCGGGATTTTTAAAATCCATTGTCATTTTTTCTGAAACATTGTTCAGTAATCCAACCATACCAATCGTTGGTGTGGGATATACCGGTCCATCAGGAGATTGATTGTAAAAACTTACATTACCACCCGTAACTGGTGTATCAAATTTTCGGCAGGCTTCTCCCATTCCTTTAATAGCATGCACGAACTGGTAATAAACTTCCGGCTCATAAGGGTTACCAAAATTCAGGCAATTGGTAACACCTAATGGTTGTCCGCCGCTGCAAACAATATTCCTGGCAGCTTCAGCAACTGCTATCATAGTGCCTTTGTAAGGATCGGCATACACATAGCGGCTGTTGCAATCTGTTGTTAATGCCAACGCTTTATTGGTAGGTTTTGCAATAACTACTGCAGCATCGCTTGGACCATTAGTGCTTGTATTGCCGGCACCAACCATGCTATCGTATTGTTCATAAACCCAACGCTTACTCGCAATATTGGGAAGCTGTATCAATTCTGTTGCAATTTTCTTCAGGTCTTTCGGTACAGCAATTTTATCAGCATTGAATGCTTCTATTTTTTTTAAGTATGCAGGTTTTGTATATTCCCTTTCGTATTGTGGTGCACCACCGCCCAACACCAGTTCTACAGCCGGCAATACAGCCTCCAGTTCTCCTTCCATGAAAAAATTAAGCAACCCATCATTGGTTACATCACCGATATGACTGCAGGGCAGGTCCCATTTTTTAAATACTTTCAGCACGGCATCTTCTTCTCCTTTTTTTACAACGAGCAGCATACGTTCCTGGCTTTCGCTAAGCAATAGTTCCCATGCTTTCATTCCATTTTGCCGGGTAGGTACTTTATCCAAATAAATATTCATCCCGGAGTTTCCTTTTGCACTCATTTCAGCAGTGGAACAGATGATTCCTGCGGCTCCCATATCCTGCATACCAACAACAGCACCGGTTTGAATTACTTCGAGGCATGCTTCCAATAATTTTTTTTCCTGGAAGGGATCGCCAACCTGAACAGCAGGAAGATCCTCTGCACTATCAGCGGTAATTTCTGCACTGGCAAATGATGCACCACCAATGCCGTCCTTCCCCGTTGCACTGCCAACAAAAAAAACAGGATTGCCTTCTCCTTCAGCAGTTGCGGAAACTGTTTCTCCGTTCTTTAAAATTCCTACACTCATGGCATTCACTAACGGATTGGTATGGTAGCAATCTTCAAAATATATCTCGCCGCCAACTGTTGGTACGCCAAAACAATTTCCATAATGCCCAATACCATGTACAACGCCTGCCAGCAGGTGTTGTGTTTTGGCATCATTGATATCACCGAAACGAAGAGAATTTAAAGATGCGATCGGCCTCGCTCCCATGGTAAAAATATCACGGTTTATCCCGCCTACACCCGTAGCAGCTCCCTGGAAAGGCTCAATGGCAGAAGGATGATTGTGTGATTCAATTTTGAATACCACACCATATCCATCGCCGATGTCCATTAAGCCTGCATTTTCTTCACCGGCTTTTACCAGCATTTTTTTTCCGTCACGTGGAAGTGTTTTAAGCCATTTAATGGAGTTCTTATAGCTGCAATGTTCACTCCACATCCCGCTAAAGGCACATAGTTCCGTGAAATTGGGGGTTCTGCCGAGTTTTTGTTTTATCAGCTCAAATTCTTCTGCTGTTATCCTGAGTTGAGCGGCTGTATTTGCAGTAATTTCCATAATCGTGGCTGAAGAAATGTTTGAAACGCAAAGGTACAAAGAGCAAATCTTTATACAGGGCATGAAAAGCAAATATTTTAACTAACTTCCCACATCCAAAATTTTATACCCTTGTATTATCTCTTATTTACATTTTACCTGGCTGTAGCTTGCTTTTTTATTACGCGTATTTCATTTATTAATAAAACAGGATTAGCAGCCCGGTTAATACTGGTATTGTTTCTATTAAAAATATTTGCGGGTGTTTTAATTGGCTGGATGTCGCAAAAATTCTATCCGCAAGGAAGCGATTACTGGGGATTGAATGTGGCGGGTTGGGAAGAATATCAATTGATGCTATCTGATCCAAAGCGTTTCTTCACAGATATTTTCAGTTCACACTATCACAATAGTTATGATGGGTTCTTTAATTCATCGGGATCGTATTGGAATGATCTTAAAAATACGCTTATTATAAAAGCACTTGCTGTTTGTAATTTTTTCAGCAGGGGCAATTATTATATAAACAGTCTTTTTTTCAATTTTATTGGCTTTTTCGGGCATGTTGCCTTGTACAGGGTTTTTAAAAATATTTTTAAGGATAGGAAATGGCCTGTTGTCATTGGTTGTTTTTTATTACCCTCAACTTTATACTTTTCATCAGGTATACACAAAGACCTTGTTGTATTTACCTTGCTTGGCCTTTATTGTTATGCGTTGTATTTTTCGCTTCAGAATAAATTAACGGGAAAATATTTATTTACGATCTGCATCACATTGATTGCATTGCTGTTTATAAGAAACTTTGTTGCGCTGGCGCTCATCCCTGCCAGCATTGCATTCATCATCTGCAAAAAAATAAGATTCAATAGCCTCGTAATTTTTTTATCAGTTTATTTGACCGGGTTATTAATGTTACTGTTATTGCAATTAGTAAAACCATCTTTTCAGCCCTTAAAAATAATCACTCAAAAGCAGCAGGATTTTTTTGAACTGCCTTATGCATCCTCTCAATTGGATACTTATGTTTTAGAACCAACGCTCAAAAGCCTGGCAAAAAATGCACCCCAGGCTTTAAATCATAGCCTGCTCCGGCCATATTTATGGGAACACCCCACAAATTTTTTAATACCGCTGGCGATAGAATTATTTATCTACCATGCCTTGTTCATTATAATGCTTGGCTGGTATCAAAAAAACAACGGCCCTTTAAATTCCTTCATACTATTTGGATTATTCCTTTCCATATCACTGTTGCTATTTACGGGATATATTGTACCCAATACAGGTTCTATTGTCCGCTATCGAAGCCTTTACCTGCCCTTTCTTATCAGCCCTGTTCTATGCCTGATCAATTGGGGAAAGCTTGGTTTTAAAACATATTAAAATATATAATATACAATATATTTTTACACAATCAGGTTGTTTTTATAAATATCAGACAAAATAAATATCATTTTTAAAAATATTTTTCGTTTTTTTGCGTCTTAAAACAAAATTAAATGAACTCATTACGTTTTAATGAACAAGGCATGGTAGATAAATAATTCTATCGCCAGCGGTATT
>JANNBU010000487.1:0-8227 GCA_031385805.1 Ferruginibacter sp. | reverse complement strand
CAATGTTATCATTGGTTGATCGCAAAATTAAATGAGGCTCATACAAAGGCTCCCATTGTTCTTTTATTAGCTTATAAACTTTAAAATCAGCATCGCTATCCAACCGTGGTGTTTTTAATCTTTCCCTTATAAGAGATTCATCGGCTTTAACTTCGATAAATGTGATCCCACCATTCAGTCCGGCTTCGTCCATAAATTTTTTCCTGATATCATTTTTGTAAAATGTAGCATCCAACACCAGGTTTCTTTTTTGTTTCAGGAATTCCTTCATTTGTAACAGCATCTCGTGATAAACTGATAATTTGTCATTTAGTGAATACGTTCTTTTATCAGGCATGTGCTTTCTTACCTGGTCACTGTTTATGTATGCAGCGTTAATCAAGGTGGAAAGTCCGGAAGCGAAGTAACTCTTACCTGAACCTGGTAAACCAAAGGCAATAACAATCATAAATAATTGATTTTTTTGCATGGCGTGAACCGCTAAATCCGATCTTTATTCTTTTATATCTTCTTTACGTTTGTTTTTATCTTCTCTCCATAAAATGAAAAGAATTGATCATTCTATCTTTTTTACTGGTTTTCATTGCTTATAATAGTTTACCTATAAAGTTACGTTGTTTTTTCAATGGGGCAGGCTAACCCATTTTATTTGACCACAATCATAATACCTGCTAATCGTTGTCATATAAAACGGATTAGGCTTTCAATAGCTTTGAAAAAAGCAGCGTATGGAAAAGATAATACTGGCCATTGATGCCATCAATCCCGATAAAAATGCGATGGAATTTGCCTGCTACCTGGGCCGGTTAACAAAATCAAAAGTAACCGGTGTGTTTTTAGAGAATCTTGTGGCAGAGGAAAAACCTGTGTTGAAACAGATGCAGGGAATGGCTTATATGGATTGGGAGGTAGATGAAAAATCTGCTGAACATAAGGCTAAAATTGAGTTGATAGAAAAAAATATCTCCTTCTTTAACGAAGGATGTATTAACAGGGAGGTAAGTTACAGCCTGCATCGTGACCGTGGAGTGCCTGCCAGTGAATTGATTGAAGAAAGCCGGTTTGCTGATGTACTGGTGGTAGATGCAGAAACTTCATTTAATAAACACTACGAAGGAACCCCCACAGAATTTGTAAGAGACATCCTTAAAAAAGCTGAATGCCCTGTAATTATAGCTCCTGAAAGGTTTGAGGCTATTGATGAAATTATATTCAGTTACAATGGTTCATCATCTTCCCTATTTGCCATTAAACAGTTCACTTATCTTTTTCCCCAGTTACATGATAAAAAAGTAAGCATCATTCAGGTTAATGAAGCAGGTAAATGGCAGGATCCGGATAAATATAAATTCAAAGAATGGATGATAGAACATTATACCAATTTTCACTTTGAAGCGCTAAAGGGAAAAGCTAATATGATATTGTTTGACTACCTGTACAAAAGAAAAAATATGTTTTTAGTAATGGGGGCTTATGGCAGAAATGATTTGTCGCAGTTCTTTAAAAGCAGCCATGCTGATTTACTGATTAAAACAGTAACGCAACCTATTTTTATAGCACACTTGTAAAGGGAACAGCCGGTTACATGAAATAATTCAATAGCTATAATTACCAGATTAATAAAATAAACATGAAAAAAATTATTGCAGCATTTGATGGGCTTAAATATTCAGGGAGTACAAGGGATTATGCCATATACCTGGCAAAGCAAACGAATACACACCTCGTGGGCATTTTTATGGATGACCCCACATACACCAGCTATAAAATTTATGAGCTGATTGTGAAAGAAGCTGTATCAGAAGATAAGCTGAAAATATTTGAGGCAAAAGATAAAGCTACGCGTGCTGCAGCAGCAGAAAATTTTGAGAAGGCCTGCCAACAATCAGGATTGGAATATACCCTTCATCATGACCGCAATATTGCCATACAGGACTTGAAGCATGAAAGTGTTTATGCCGACCTGCTGGTTATAGATTCCAAAGAAACGCTTACACATTATACTGAAAAGTTAACCACCCGTTTTATCCGTGATTTATTAGGTGATGCACAATGCCCGGTGCTGATAGTGCCGCAGAAATATAAACCTGTTGATAAGATAATATTATTGTACGATGGCGAACCTTCATCTGTACATGCCATAAAAATGTTCAGTTATTTATTGCCACAGTTAAAGCATTTGGATACGGAAGTAATTTCAGTAAATCAGGTAAATACAACATTGCACATGCCCGATAACAAGCTGATGAAAGAGTTTATGAAACGGCATTATCCCAAAGCAAAATATACCGTTATGAAAGGTTGGGCCGAAGATGAAATTGTAAAACACCTTAAACAAACATCCGAAAATGCACTTGTGGTGATGGGCGCTTACAGAAGGGGACCCGTTAGCAGGTGGTTTCGTGAAAGCATGGCCGATTCATTGATGAAAGAAGTGAAACTGCCGTTGTTTATTGCACATAATTAATAAAACTTTTTATGTACCTGGCTGAGGAATTACCCGACGCATCGGGATATTTAGAAAAACATCAGCCGCGGCTTATTTGGGTACGCTGGTACAGTTGAAGCGCTATTGTACAAAGTACTATTCAACGAAGGCATCTCTTGAAAATCTTCTAATATAATCAACACGCTATCGAAAATGTCTAAAGTAAAACTTGACCAGCTTCTTGCTACGGAAAATGAACAACTTCAAAAGCTCAACGAAATTGTACAAAAAGCCATTGAAGAAGAAAAATTATTATCCGAAAAGCTTCTTGAATTTGAAGACAGGGACCCTCCTTTCGTCAGCCGCTTAGCCGATAAGGTGGCCGGTTTTGGTGGAAGCTGGAAATTTATTATTGCGTTTGCCGTCTTTATGTTTTTGTGGATAGTTATAAATGTTTATCTGCTTAGCAAATCCTTTGATCCGTTTCCTTTTATTTTACTTAACCTGTTATTATCAGCCCTTGCTGCACTACAGGCTCCCATTATTATGATGAGCCAGAACCGCAAAGAAGAAAAAGACCGGATGCGGAGTGAGAATGATTATATGATAAACCTGAAAGCAGAAATGCAGATACGCAGCCTGCATCAGAAAATGGATCTGTTGCTTGAAGAACAGATAAAAACATTATTCGAATCCCAGGCAAAGCAGTTTGAATTACTGAAAGAAATAGACGGTAAATTAGAGAAACTAACAGTGAGATAATAATCATGTCAGCCAACAACGATAAATCCCCGCATATACTCAATACATCTGCTACTTTGCTGGGCATTTGTTTCTTGGTGCTTACCTCCCTGAATGTGATGAATGTTACCGCAAAAACAATATTGGATGAATTGACAACTTCTGCGATCGTAATGTTCATGGCAAGCAGTGTACTTTCCTTTTTGTCGATGCGGAGTAAGAAATCACCGGGGGAACGTTATGAAAAAATTGCTGACTTTGTTTTCCTCGCTGGTTTATTTTTTCTTTTTGTAACAACAATTTTGCTTGCATTTAATATTATAAAATAGATTTTTAATAAATATAGTATAGTATAATTATGAGTATCGAAAAGATCAATATTCGTCAGAAGCTGGAAATGTTCACAGATTATTTTGACCCAAAGATCGTTGGGGAATTAAATGGGCAGCATGTAAAATTAGTTAAGTTCAGCGGGCCATTTATCTGGCACAAGCATGATAATGAAGATGAAATGTTCCTGGTTATTTCAGGTAATTTTAATATGGAATTAAGAGACAGGATCATTAACCTGGAGCAAGGTGATTTCATTATCATTCCAAAGGGTACTGAACACAAACCTGTAGCCGATGCAGAAGTGCATATTATGCTGTTTGAACCTGCTACTACCTTAAATACCGGGGAAAAGGAAAATGAATTTACAAAGCATCATTTGAAAAAAATATAACTTTGAGTGATCCTGTCAAGGAAACAATCTTTAAGTACCTGTTTATTAAAATGAACTATGAAACTATTAAAATTCATCCTTCCGATTTTATTATTTGCATCATGCAACAGTAACAACGATGTTGATTCACAAGGCATAGCCGATACAGTGTATACTCCCATATCAAATACCACAGCTTCTTATGAGGTATTTGAGCCAAAAGGATATTACGTGTGGGATGTGAATGTTGAAAAAAAGACACTTAAAAAGAATCCTGCAATAGTAACTGAAGATATTGATTCGGTCATTAGCGGGCTGAATAGCCAATATGAAAATATATTGCTTGAAAAATTAGCCCTCAGAAAAGATACGCTTCATTTAAAAATAAGTAATAGCGAATATCTTACCAATCAAATGGGTTCGAGTGGCCCCGATCAATATATTGCACAGGCAGTAATAAATCTTGTATCGGTTCCGGGGGTTAAATATGTGCATATTGATTTTAAAGAGGGAAGTCATGCTGCACCCGGTACATGGAGCAGGAAAGATTTTCCCGGCTATATAATCATTCAATAAAAAACATTTGCAAACCTGTCTTCAATGGATTTTTTTTCTGAAAGGGTTGATTAAAATACATGAGTAGTTTTATGTACATCCTCACAACCAATATATTTTTTCCTCCTTTGGAAACTGTTGATGAAAACGGTTTTTTAGCAATCGGCGGGGATCTAGGCCCGGAGCGATTATTGGAAGCTTACCGCAATGGTATCTTTCCCTGGTACAATGAAGATGATCCTATTTGCTGGTGGAGCCCCGATCCAAGATTTGTATTGTTCCCGGACCAGTTGCATGTAAGCAAGAGCATGAAACAGGTGATCCGCAACAACCAATTTAATTTTACGACCAACAGTGCATTTGAACAGGTCATCAGGGCTTGTAGTACAGTAAAAAGAAAAGATGCAAATGGTACATGGATCAGTGAGGAAATGATCGAAGCATATTGCAGGCTGCATAAACTTGATCATGCATTGAGTGCAGAAGCCTGGCATGATGATCAGTTGGTTGGCGGATTGTATGGTGTGAAAATGGGTAAATGTTTTTTTGGCGAAAGTATGTTCAGTATTGTGACGAATGCCAGTAAATTTGCTTTTATAAAACTGGTTCAACAGTTACAGGCTGAAGGTATAAAGCTGGTAGATTGTCAAATGCACACAAACCATCTTGAAAGTTTGGGAGCAGTGATGATACCAAGAAGACAATTTGTTGAAATTTTGAAGCAATATATTTAACCCGGCGGAAAATAAATTTACACAAATGTCAAGAGAACATACATATAAAACGAATATTGAATGGACCGGTAACAGGGGAGAAGGTACGAGTCATTATAAAGGTTATGACCGAAGCCACCGCATTGTTGTTGCAAATAAAACAGCCATCGACGCATCATCCGATCCTGCATTCATGGGAGATCCTTCAAAGTATAATCCGGAGGAATTACTGCTTGCATCTTTGTCTTCCTGCCACATGCTTTGGTTTTTACATTTGTGTTCTGATAACGGGATCGTTGTAATTGATTATAAAGATAATGCCACCGGCACAATGGTTGAAACCATGTCTGGCGGGCATTTTACTGAAGTGGTTTTACATCCTGTTGTAATCATCACCGATAAAACAAAGATTGAGAAAGCGAATGAACTGCATCACGAAGCAAATAAAAAATGTTTTATTGCCAACTCCTGCAATTTCCCGGTAAAGCATGAGCCTTCCTGCATGGCAGGTTGATACTACAGGTCTTTTCTTTTGAAAATTAATTTACTATCATCTCCGAGGTATAAAATAAGTTTACCATTCTCCAGGTAATAATCAACCAATGTATTGCTCAGCATTTCTGCGAATATCTTTTCAGCTTTATTATTATTGCAGGCCATCTTTGTGCTGATGAAAGGAGAGAATTGTATCCTGTTGCCTTTTACTTCAATATTGGAACTGATATTATTACAGCCATCCGAACCGGTCATCTTATTTGTTTGCAGGTTAAATTCCATTCGTGGCAAACCTTTTGCAAAATTGGATGCTGATTGAGGAATGTTATTGATCGATTCCAATACCCAACTATCGTTGAGGCGGTGATCAAATAAATATTTTCCGCAACCGGTATAGCGTTTGTCCTTTATATTTACTTCTACTCTTTTACTGAATTGCTCCCCGGTTCCTGTGCATGCTTCAGTAAATACCTGTATTGTAACAGGCCCCAAGTCCGTTTGTAAAAGATATGTTTCCCTTTCTTTTGCGATCTCTTTTTTATGGAAATTGGACAAAACATCCAATGTTGTACCATTTAAAGATCTGAATGAAACCATTTTATCAAAATCTATTTCAAGTGACCAGGCAGCAGGATCATTTCCAATAGCAAAAAGATCTATCCCTCTTTTTTGTTTTTGAATGATGCTGTCGGGAGGCATGATGCTCCGCTGGGTCGCAACTATATTTTTGACAGTTGTCCTGGAACCGGTTTTGCAGGCTGAAAATAATACCCCAAACAGCATAAAGAATGAAAAAAATACTTTCATGTTAAAATTGTACTGATAAAAATAAAGAATTAATACTATTGATCTCCTTTTGTATAAAAACTATAACATTGCATTTTAAAATTGCTTAGGGTTGCCAACCTTTATTGAAAAGGTTGGCAACACTGAATATTAATGATCAAACTGGTTTACATGAAAAAAATATTTTTTATAAGCTTACTTTTCCTGGCGGCCTGCAGCCCACAGCCGGTTTCAACTGCCAATAATAATATATCAAAAACAAGTATTGTTATAGATGGAAAACTATTTGCTACGATATTTCAACAAAAAGCCGCAGAGTACCGGGCGCTTTGTTTCCAGGCTTATAATATTGCACGACTGCGATTAGATAATTACAAACCTTATTCAACCAGGCCAAAAGCGATCGTTACAGATATTGATGAAACTTTATTAGATAACAGCCCTTATGAAGCGCACCAGGTTTTACAGGGTAAAGATTACGATCCTGCATCCTGGAGCGAATGGACCGCAAAAGGCATAGCAGATACAATGCCCGGATCAGCTTCATTTTTAAAATATGCAGCTTCAAAAGGAGTAACAATCTTTTATATTACCAACAGGGATGAAAAAGAAAGAGCAGGTACGATCAAAAACCTGAGATCATTTAACCTTCCAAATGCTGATAGTGCTCACCTCATGTTAAGACAAAATTCATCCAGTAAAGAAGCAAGAAGGTTAACGGTATCGGCAACTCATGAAATTATGTTGTTGTTGGGAGATAACCTGGCAGATTTCAGTATCCTGTTTGATAAAAGGACTTCCAATGAACGTTTACGTAATACAAATTTTTCTGCTGCAGATTTTGGCAACCGTTTTATTGTATTACCCAATTCTACTTATGGCGATTGGGAAGGTGCCATGTATAATTATAACAAATACACAGTAGCGCAGAAAGATTCTGTTATGAGGTCGGTTCTAAAAAGTTATTAGGGTATTTATTTAGTAAAAAAAAAGTTTACACCTTTCTAAAAGGTGTAAACTTTTTTTTCACTAAATACTTCTATTCGAATCAAAATTCTCCAACTCCTTACTTACTGAATTTAAGAATGTAGAACCCAGTGCACCATCAATGATGCGATGATCATAGCTTAATGAGATATACATCATGTGACGGATCGCAATGCTGTCGCCTTGCGGTGTTTCAATTACCATTGGCCTTTTCTTTATAGCTCCAACAGCCATGATGGCTACTTGCGGCTGGTTGATAATAGGTGTACCCATGATGCTTCCAAATGTTCCAACATTGGTTAAGGTAAATGTACCGCCTGTAGTATCATCGGGCCTTAATTTGTTTGTTCTTGCAGCATTGGCAAGACCATTCACCTGTTTGGTGAGACCGGTAAGATTTAGCTGATCGGCATTTTTTATTACTGGCACGATGAGGTTACCATTTGGTAATGCAGTTGCCATACCAATATTGAGGTCTTTTTTTACAATGATCTTGTCTCCATCAATTGAACTGCTGAGTAATGGATATTTCTTTAAACTTTTTACGATGGCTTCAACAAAGAGTGGGGTATAAGTTATTTTTTCTCCTTCTCTCTTTTCAAATTCTTTTTTGATCTTCTCTCTCCACAATACAAGATTAGTAACATCACATTCTGCAAAGCTGGTAACATGGGCGCTTGTTGCAACACTGTCAACCATGTGTTTGGCGATCAGTTTGCGCATGCGGTCCATTTCTATGATCTCAACATTACCAGGGTAGCTGTTAGCTGTTAGCTGTTGGCTGTTAGCAACCATCATCTGGTTGTTACTGCTTTCTTT
>JANNBU010000237.1:0-2740 GCA_031385805.1 Ferruginibacter sp. | reverse complement strand
GTTTTTTTATCAACGCCATAGATAGGATCCTCTATGGTTGAATCGGCCAGGTTGCAGGGAATAGAACCATTTACATCGTCGGTAATATCTGCGATGGTTTGTATGCGGAAATTATTATTTTTAAGATCTTCCATTTCAAATAAACGTGGGATGGACTTTTCCCAATAAATACCATTCATTAAAATATCGGTATGTGGAAGATATTTTTTAAAAGTACAATTGTAATTGGATGGGTTACTGTGAAAATCAATCCTTGAATAACTGCCATTATCCTTGTGAGCGTAAAGATCAGCACCTTTTAAATGTACATATGCAGGATAAGTAAAATCCTTGGCAAGGAATTCATCCGGTTCCACTTCATGAATGCCAAGCAGGTTCATGATCTCCAGTATACCGTGTGCAACCCTGCCACTTCCCGTTACCGCTATTTTAATATTCGGAAGTTTTAAACCAAAATAAGTATGAATGAGGTGTTGAAGGTTCTTGGAAGAATTTACTTTTTCAAGATTGTATTGGCCGGTCCTTCTGCCGAATGCCATCATACCGTTATGTGCGCCAACTATTCCCGCAAAAAAACCAAAACCGATGATCCTTTTGCCATCCTCGTGTTCCAGGCATTCATAATCGATCAGGTTGATCTTTTTTGCAATGATTGCTTTTAATAATTTTTGATTGTATGGCTGAAGTTTTTTGGTATGGGAAAAGAAAAGGTATGTTTTGTTTGCAATCAGCATATCTGCCGGCACTTCCTTTATACCCATCATGATGTTACATTCACTGATATCTTCTTTTACTTCCACACCCGCCAGCTGGTATTCCTTATCTGAAAAGCAACGGGTTTCGCAATGTTGTAGCATAACAGTTATCTCCGGATGATTTTGCCGCAACCATTTGCATTGTGCAGGGGTAAGCGCTACCCGGTTATCTGCAGGGATCTTTCCTTCTCTTATTAATCCGATTTTCAACATCCGTTTCCAATTTGGCGGCAATTTAAGTAGTTAATGGCAAGTAGCAAGTGGTTCGAGATTTGAAGTTTGAGGTTCGATGTAAAGTTTGAACGATGCAAACTAACCTCAAACTTCAAACTATGAACTAAGAACTGGCTTTCCTACATTTGCACCATGAATTATTTTGAATTATTTGGTTTGCCGCAAGCTCCTTCAGTTGACAGGTCATTCCTTGCAAAAAAATATTTTGAACTACAAAAAGAGAATCACCCCGATTTTTTTACAAAGGCGACTGAAACAGAAAAAGAAAATGCATTGGAACAATCTGCCGCAATAAACAAGGCTTTCAAAATTTTCCAGGATAAAGAGAAGACGATTGAATATTTTTTACAAACGGTTGGACTGATCCAGGCAGATGAAAAATACAGCCTTCCCTCCGTTTTTTTGATGGAAATGATGGAGATCAATGAAGTGCTTACCGAAGCAACTGAAGAAATTGTTGTAAAGCGGGTAGGAGATTATGAACATAACCTGTTTAATGATATAAGACCTGTAATTGAAAACTATAATGCAGCGAAAACCAAAGAAACTGATCTTTTGCTTCTTAAAGAATATTACTACAAGAAAAAATATTTAAAACGTATTTTGGACAGGTTGGGTGATTGACGTAATATTGCAGCCCGAAAACGTTTAATACGTTTAAGGCTTTAAGTCGTTTAATGTGCAGTTAGATTTGAAACTTTCAAATCAAAAACAACCTTTTAAACCTTAAACGACTTAAATCCTGTCTGCCGACAGGCAGGCTTTAAACGATATAAAGCCCAGATGGCGGAATTGGTAGACGCAACAGACTCAAAATCTGTCGTTCGCAAGGATGTGCAGGTTCGATTCCTGTTCTGGGCACAGAGCTAGAAAAAAGGCAATTCTCATCAGGGTTGCCTTTTTTATTTCCATCTAAAACTCTTGCCTGGTTTGAGATTTCAGCGAATAGTGAATTTATTCTTGGAGTTCGAACAGTATGATTTTGCTTATTATACATAATTCCTTCAGGGAATATCAGGTTTTGCAATTGCTGCTTACCGTCAAAATCCCTGGAACCCCATAGATTGCTAATGTTTTCAGCTATCTTAAGACCCTTTTCTACTACTTTTTTTAAGTTCGAACTATCTAAAGTATTTTTAGTTAATTCAACATTTAATTTTACTAATTCGCTATTAATTTTATCCAGGAACTTATTATATAAATCCCGTTCTAAATTCTCCAGCACATAGCGCTCTTCCAGTTTTTCTTTTTGTGCATTCAACTCTGAAATCCTCTTCTTGATTGAAATAGTCTCTCCTAATGCTGATGCAAGCCGTTTTTTCAGCCCTTCCTCGATAGCTTTTGAAAGTTTTGAAGAATACAGTTTCCTATATTCAAATTGGCTTAAAAACGTCTTAAACAAATCATTTAATTTAGTGGCATTGATGTTCACTGCTGCACCTTTTGCCCTGGCTTTATAATACCAATTTCCTTTTTTTATGTATCCAGTCAGGGGAGATCCAGAGATTTCTTCTTTAGCAAAGCGCTTTAATGGTAATTCATCCTGTTTATAATATTTTACGATACCAACATTAGTTGCATTTTGAAGTAGTTTATTAGCGTTTAAAAAAGTCTTTAAATCGATCAAGGGAGGATGTTTTCCTTTAACTATTTTTCCCTCCAATAGCTTGCCGGTAATATAACCGGTATAAAACACATTTGACATTACCCACCGGAAATTCTTCTCTGTAATTCTTAAGCCTCTAACAGAG
>JANNBU010000458.1:0-3016 GCA_031385805.1 Ferruginibacter sp. | reverse complement strand
TTAAAGAAATGAGTAAAAACTTACACCCGTCCCTAACCCGTCTTGGTACTTGCTCTCCGCCCCGGCCTGCTGTTTTCACCAGCCGGTAACGATGTAAAAAACATAAATTTCCAATGTATTCATCGATACAAATATTATATGGTATACTATTTTTAATAAATGAAAACAATGTACCCCGATGAATGGCCTCAATTTTTTACAGCCACCGTAAAAGAATGGAAGCCATTACTTGAACCAAACAAGTATAAAGACATTATCATCCAAAGCCTTCAATTTCTTGTTGCAGATAAAAGAATCAGCTTAAACGCTTTTGTGATAATGAATAATCATTTACATCTTATCTGGCAGGCATGCAATGGCCATACATTACAAAAAGTTCAGCAAAGCTTTTTGAAATTCACAGCACAAACAATAAAATTTGATCTTATTAAGAACAACTCCGAAATACTTGAGCAATACAAGGCAGGTACGGCAGACAGGGAATATCAGTTTTGGAAAAGAAGATCATTGGGTGTTGAATTGTTTTCGCCCAAAGTATTTAAACAAAAACTTGAATACATACATAACAATCCTGTGAAAGCAGGTCTTTGCAAATTCCCCGAACAATATCATTATTCCTCAGCAAAATTTTATCATTCAGGAGTTGATGATTTTAGTATGATCACTCATTATGTATGATCAATACAATACCTCCGCTATCCGTAGTATTCAATAAAATATAAAAAGCCCGAACGCTGTCCTGAATTTACAACCCAGGATCTCAGCCTTGGTTGGTGTTCGTTGCCCCGGCCTGGTGTTTTCACCAGCCGTAACATGTAATATAAAAAATATAAAATCATAGAATCGTGGCTGGTGAAAACACCAGGCCACGGCGAAGCACGCCCTCGTCTGGTCTCCCACCAACGAAAATCAAATATTTATTTCAATTCCAGTTCCATTCCCTCCCTGGCCATTTCAGATTTGAATTGATAGCTGGTTTCTTTGTGAAATGCTGATAGGATTTCATTGAGTTGTGTATCGGTACGATAAGGATCGTGGTGTGAAAACAAAACATGTTTTACCCCTGCCATTGATGCAAAGAGTGCCGCATCTTCTATGGAAGAGTGCCCCCAACCTTTTTTGCTTAGATATTCCTTGGCGGTATATTGCGCATCATGCAACAACAAATCGGCGCCTGACGCAAGGTCAATACCCGAAAGCCATTTCCTGTCCTGAATTATCCCTGTATGTCCAAGCGCAGGCTCATGATCGGGCATATAAGTCAACACCGAATGATTGCCCGTTACACGATAACCCACTGTAGCTCCCGGATGTATTATATATCCTGACTGAATTGAAAAAGGGCCTATTTCAAAAATGCTGTTCTCAATTTCATGCAGAATAAGTTTGCAGGGTAAATCACGTATAAGCACCGGGAATAAGGGTGGTGAAAGATATCGGCTCAGCCGTGAATGTAAACTTCGTGAACTGCTTGCCGGCCCCCATATATGTACTTCCATAGACGGATCAAATAGCGGTCTGAAAAAACCCAGGCCCTGGATATGATCGAGGTGAAGGTGGGTTAATAGAATATCTATCCTTTTAGCGGCCAGATCCTTGTTCACGACCAATCTTTGAATACCCGATCCGCCATCGAATACCAGCAGCCAACCTTCTTCCCACACATCCATGCAGGAAGTATTGCCTCCATAATATGCAGTTTCGGGACCTGTTGTGGGGATGGAACCCCGTGCCCCCCAGATTTTAATTTTCATTCATCTTTTGATTTCCAAAAAATAGCGACCGCACCCAAAATTTTTCCCGTTCTGCCAATAACGGGATAAGATGTTACAGAAATTTTTTCATTTTTCCCCTGGAGGTTTTCTATCCTGAAACTCTTATGAAATGGTAAAGAATATCGCAGCGTCTTTACCAGAGGAAGTTCATCGGGTGATATTGGCAATCCTTGCTCATCCAAAGGTTTAAAGCCTGTTGACCATTCTTCTACCGGCATTTCACCGCTATCTTCAAACCGTCTTCCTAATATTTCTTCCGCGGGTTCATTGTAAAAAATCAGGTTTCCTTTTGTGTCAGTTATAAAAACAGGGATTGAAAGGCAATCAGCTAACTGGCGATTTAAAATTATCTCTATATCATAAGCTGCCATACAAAGGAAATTTTGTTAGTTTTTTGCAGATCTGGTATCCTGCTCCCTGGTTGGAACATTGAAAAATTACGCCCCCTCAAATTGCGATTTTTTTTTAAATCCTCCAAGTAAAATTATCCCTTTCTTGGTTGATGTTTCCTGCCCCGACCTGGTGTTTTCAGGTAACTATTTACGTGTTAGACCACGGTACCACCCGCAGTATTGTTACAACAGATCCCAATTTGGGAATAGCTGCTTTATCTGCAGTTTCGCCGTCGTTGATCTATGCTATAAGCTTTACCGGTTATTTATTTAAATCCGTAGATGGCGGGATCAACTTTTTTTTTGTAAAAAAACTTGATTATGTAACAGCAGTTGGGTCTTCATATTCCGATATAAGTTTTGTTGATGCTAATATTGGTTATGTGGGTTTAGGCAGCAGGATCTACAAGACCACAGATGGCGGTAATTCCTGGACACAACTTGTTGGGCTAACGGGTTATAATATCACTGAAATTCATTTCATAGATGCATCACATAAATCAAAGTTTGGAAAAGGGAAACGGTTATTGGTGTTTGGTGCTGCTATCAGTAATGCTGCTAAAGCAAGTATCAGAACAGCAATCAAAGCAGTACTGCCAACACAATGGAACACACAAAAATTAGAATGGTTTGCAAAGAGGCTAAATCCTAAAATAAGAGGCTGGATCAATTATTACTCATTGTTTAACAAAGAAGAGGCACATGGTGTATTTTATTATTTGAATGAACTAATCCGTAAATGGATGAAGAACACATATAAGATATGCGGCAGAAAGAAATTACGTAAGAAATATCAATTGATACAAGCCGAAAACCCACTGTTGTTTTATCATTGGAAGATTGGAATAA
>JANNBU010000433.1:0-5021 GCA_031385805.1 Ferruginibacter sp. | reverse complement strand
AGCACATTGGGTTTGCCACTAAGTACTTCCGTTATTTTACCGGTCTTTATGATCTCAGGTTCAACTTTGAATTTTGCAAAATAACAGAAGTACTTAGCGGCAAGCCAAATGTATTGGTCCAGATATTAAAAGAACCCATTGCTGCAAAAGGCCCACGCCTTAGCTGCGAACTTTCTTTACCTGGCAGGTTTGTGGTGGTAACCCCATTCAATGATATCATTGCGGTTTCACGCAAAATACATTCTTCGGAAGAAAGAAAAAGATTACATAAAATTATTGAAGCAATAAAACCTAAGAACTTAGGTGTTATTGTTCGTACTGCTGCTGAAGGAAAACATACGGCTGAACTTCATGAGGATCTGTTGAGATTGATCGCAACCTGGAAAACGATCCAGACAAATCTTAAAGGCGCTGTGTCTCCCGCAAAGATCCTGAGCGAACAGGGAAAAACCACCAGCATGTTGCGTGATCTGCTGACAGAAGATTTTAATAAGATCGTTGTAAACGATAAAAATATTTTTGCAGATACAAAGAGTTATATACAGCGCATTGCGCCCGATAAAGCAGAAATTGTATCCTACTATAATAACGGCCTGCCGATATTCGACAATTTTGGGATCACCAAACAGGTAAAAGCCGCGTTTGGAAAAACAGTTAATCTCCCAAGCGGTGCTTATCTTATCATTGAACATACAGAAGCATTACACGTAATAGATGTTAACAGCGGTTATAAAAGTGTAAGCAATAACCAGGAGCAAAATGCACTGGAAACAAATCTTGAAGCCGCAGAAGAAATTGCAAGGCAGTTAAGGTTACGTGATCTTGGTGGTATCATCATCGTTGATTTCATTGATATGAAGTTGATGGAGAATAAAAAGAAATTAGCCGATGCCATGGATCATTTCATGCGTACCGATCGTGCCAAGCATGCTGTTCTCCCTATTACCAAATTTGGTTTAATGCAAATAACCCGGCAGCGCATGAAGCCGGAAATGAATATCAATACCAGTTAAGTTTGTCCAAGCTGTAATGGCACCGGAAAAATTTCTTCTACATTGATATTAGAAGATGAGATAGCAAAAAATCTTAGCTACCTCATTATGCAAAAACACAAAGGCCTCACCATCGAAGTACATCCTATTGTATATACATACCTCACTTCCGGTTTCCCAAGCCGCAGAAGAAAGTGGAGTTGGAAGTATAAGCAAAAGATAAAAGTGAAATCAAATTCAAATTATCATTTAACGGAGTTTAGATTTTTTGATGATAGTGATGAGGAGATAAAGCTGTAAAAAAATATTGAACATCCCCTAAAGTAAGTTTACAAATACTGACTCAAACCTGATCTTGAAGGTTTTCGTGATTAATGAGACAAATCTCATACTTTCCTACAATCTAATTATTGGCAGCAAAAGCTTGTTTCCTGCCAATAATTAGATTTGCATAAAATCAAAACAACCATAGCCAGAAATCTTCATATTGAACAACTAAAACAAGTGTTCACTGCTACTGATGTTTTTACAACTTCGGATATACTAACTTCAAACAGGATTTAAGCAGGTTTGTAGAAAGTGATATAAAATAAGTGCAGGTTTATCCAAATAAAAAATGAGACTGTATGAGTAAAAAAACAATACATACCGGTAAACAAACAGACAATGTGCTTTTCAATGAATTATCCCGACTCATTGAGGAAAGTCAACGGCAATTCGTGTCGGTAGCCAATAGTACCCTTACTATACTTTTTTGGCAAATTGGTCATCGCATCAATGAAAATATTTTACAAAATAAACGAGCTGATTATGGCAAAAAAATTGTCGTTACACTGTCACGACAATTGGAAGCCAAATACGGAAGCAATTTTGAAGAAAAGAATTTACGGAGAATGTTGCAGTTTAATACAGAGTTCCCCGATTGGGAGATTGTCGTTACGCTGTCACGACAATTAAGCTGGTCACATTTTTTGGCTTTAATACCTATTAAAAACAAAGCAACTAAATTATTTTATGCAGAAAAAGCAGGTGCAGAAATGTGGGGCATAAGAGAACTTAGGAAAAACATAGCAGAAAAGGTATTTGAACGTACCAACATAGCCAAAATGCAGTTGCATGATGGGGATACAAATAATCTAAACGTTTTTAAAGATCCCTATTTCTTTAATTTTTTGGGGCTTAAAGACGAATACTTAGAAAAAGATCTGGAAGCTGCCATACTCAGGCAACTGGAAAAATTTATCCTTGAAATTGGAAAAGGCTTTGCTTTTGTAGAACGCCAGAAACGAATGATAATAGATGCTGAAGATTATCATTTAGACCTTTTGTTTTATCATCGTAAACTAAAGCGACTGGTGGCAATAGATTTAAAAATCGGAAAGTTTCAGGCAAAGGATAAAGGGCAAATGGAACTGTACCTGAAATGGCTGAACAAATATGAAAAACAGGAAGGAGAAGAAAACCGGTGGGATTAATTTTATGTGCCGAAACCAGTCGTGAACAAATAGAGCTACTGGAAATGCACAAAGATGGTATAATGGTAGCTGAGTATTGGACAGAACTTCCACCCAAAAAAGAATTGGAAAAACGCTTACACAAAGCATTAATAGAAGCAAGGGAACAAATAGAGAAAAGGAAATTGATAAAGTAATGACAGATTGGAATATTACTAACCAACAGTACAACAAATTGAATAAATTAAAGGAGATAAAGCTTTAAAACCCAAAACCCCTGACCTCTGAAGGGAGACTTAGATTTAATCTTTGTATATTTTTAGAAATTACTTTTTAGAATAGAAAGAAATTTTGCCTGTTGCATTTAATAAATGCCAGCTAACTTCGTATAGATATAGTTAGCAACTATTTAATTCATCATTCACTAAATATTTAAATTGACACAGCCAAACGCTGATTTTATTACAAGAAAACTGGATCCTGAACCTCAAGTAATATTAACTAGATTTTCTGATGAACTATCTGAGTTTGTAAATTTCGGCTCTATTATTATAAATTGGGAAGCAGAGAAATCAATTATTAAAGATGAAGATTTACCAGCTATTTTATTTCTGAGAAATTTTATTGAACAGGTTGACGCAATAAGTGTTTTAATGTTAACTTCTTCGATAGAGCCTTGCAAAATACTTCTTAGAACCGTTGTAGAAAACCTGCTTTATATAGAATATTTATTAGAAAAGGATACTTACAATCGCTCCATGGCATTCTTAGTATGGAATACAATAACTAACAACAAAAATATTGAAAGGTTAGATGAAAATTCCGAGGCATATAAAAAAGTTCAATTAGTTTATTCGAAGGATAAATTTATGAAATCGCATAAACCTCTTGTACATCCTTATGCATCAAAACTTTTGGCTATAGGAGAACAAATTTTGTCTCAACCAAAATATCAGGCAATTACATTTGAATATGAAAGAACAAAAACTAAACTAAAGAAAAATAATTTATTTTGGTATTCTTTATTTGATGGGCCAAAAAATATCAAAGAATTGGCAGAGCAACTCAATCATCATAATTTATATGACGGGTATTTTAGAAATTTTTCAGCTGCTACTCATGGAACTGATATTATTCAAGGTAAGTTAGTAGGTAAGAATAATAATGATTTAGGAATACTACAAATACGTAGCCCTGCAAATGCTCAAAGTATAGCCCAAAGTTGTTCAAACTTTTGTTCAGTAGTATTTTCAATATTTGTGAAAATGAGAATTCCAGAAAAGCAAAATGAATTTAATAGGTGGCATCTAGGTGTGCGAAGTTCGCTTGCCAGACTTTTTGAAACACAATTAATTATCCCTAAATAAACAGTTGCTAACATAGCGTGCCTGATGTTTTTGACAAAACCATTACTGCATTCAGCCAGACATACTACTTCACGTTAAATATTAACAAGTTCTTTTTGAAAACCTGCAGGTTCCCCGGTAAAATATTAATTGCTTTAATTCTCAATCATATTTAATTTCGTTTTTCAACAGATCATCGATATGAAAAGATCAATTATTACTGCCATTGCTTTCTTATTTATCAGTATTACAGCAATGGCAACATCAAATAGTGACTCCACTTTTATTGAGACCTCCGTTATTTTACACACTACCACCGGCGACATTTTTGGCACATTAACGATCCCGAAAAAATTAAATAAAATACCGGTTGCGTTAATTATTGCCGGTTCGGGACCAACAGACAGGAATGGCAATAATCAAATGATGAAAAATGAAAGCCTGAGAATGCTTGCATATAGTTTATCGAATAACGGTATTGCTTCTTTGCGGTTCGATAAAAGAGGCATTGGTGAAAGTATGAGCGCCGGGAAAAAGGAAAGCGACCTTCGCTTTGAAGATTATATAAATGATGCAAAAGCCTGGATAGAACTATTAAAAAAAGATGATCGCTTTTCAAAAGTTATTGTAATCGGGCACAGTGAAGGATCACTTGTCGGAATGATTGCATCTGCTACACTCACAAACGGATTTGTTTCCATTGCCGGAGCAGGAAGATCGGCAGATAAAATTATTAAGGAACAATTAGCCGGTCAGCCGAAGGCAGTGCAGGATCTCTGTTTTCCAATCATTGATAGTCTTGTTCTTGGAAAAACTGTTAAGCATGTAAATCCATCCCTTTATTCATTATTCAGGCCAAGTGTACAACCTTATATGATCTCCTGGTTTTATTATGACCCGCAGGCAGAAATTAAAAAACTGAATATCCCGGTTCTTATTGTTCAGGGTACAAATGATATACAGGTATCTGAAGAAGAGGCAAATTTATTGTCAAAAGCAAATACGCATGCGCAACTGGTACTCATTAAAAACATGAATCATATTTTTAAAATTATTGATGGAGATAAAAATGAAAATATTGCCAGTTATAATGAACCTTTATTACCAATAAGTGATGAACTGGCAAATAGTATTGTGGCATTTATCAAAAAAATATAACTGGCAATATTTTCATTTTTATCTCCATCAATAATTTTAAAAATATGATTCATGTTTTTAATGAGTACCAG
>JANNBU010000421.1:0-2090 GCA_031385805.1 Ferruginibacter sp. | reverse complement strand
AAAGAAATGAAATTATTAAGGGAGGAGCATGTAGGAGAAGAAGAATTATCCCTGGTGCGTAACTATTTGATGGGAACCATACTGGGTGACCTTGACGGGCCCTTCCAGATCATGGGCCGCTGGAAGAACCTTATTCTGAATAACCTGGATGAAAATTTTTTTTACGAATCCATCAAAACAATAAAAAACATTTCAGCAGAAGAGTTGCAGGAACTGGCTAAAAAATACTTAGTGCCCGAAAACTTTTACGAATTAGTTGTAATTTGATGTTATGAATAAATGGCTGATCAAAATATTGGTTTGCTCGGTAAATGTTTTTATACTGGCGTATATTTTACCGGGCATTGCCATCGTGGATTTTTTTACCGCCATCATTGTTGCGGTGGTGCTTTCCTTGCTGGATGGTATTATCAAGCCCCTGCTAATTCTGCTCACACTGCCGGTAACCATCCTTACGCTTGGGCTTTTTCTTTTTATTATCAATGCGGGTATTATTTTATTAGACGATTATTTTGTGCACGGCTTCAAAATTGAAAGCTTCTGGCATGCGTTGTTGTTCAGTATGCTGCTTTCCTTCTTCAATTCATTGGTGCATAAAAGGGCTTTTCCGGAAGAACAAAAGAAAAAGGTTGATAGCTAGTGGCTAGTAGGGAGAAGCTAGTGGGGAAACCCTTCAATTTGAAAGTCCTACTTGCTACTTGCCATTCCCCACTTGGCGGAATTATTGTATTATCATATTATAACGCTTTGCCTGCACCCGTATCATTTTCTCCACTTCTGTTTCCATGGTAGCTTCATTGTTTTTCAGCGCATTCTTTTTTCTTTCTGCAACAAGAAAGGCTTCCCTTTGTGTATTAACCCTTTCAATTTCTTTTTGAACATTACTACGTTCTTCTTTTTTCTCGGCGATGACCTTTTTTAATTCTGATGTGCTTTTCTTTTGCAGACTGTCAGGTAATGTCTTCTTATCTAGTTTTACCAAAAACTCATCAATATTTCCGGTAGCTTCTTTATCAACAAGGTCCCAGGAATCATTTTTATATAAATTCTTCTGGCCCTTAACTGTTACACGTTTTAATCCTGCGGTCTTGCTCATTTGTGTATTTGCCAGGTCCATGGCCCCCTGGTTTGCATAGTTCATTTTGCCGGCAGATCCATAAGTCAGGTAAGTACCATTCAGTTTATCGTTCAATGCAAATAAAATGCTGTCATAAGGCGTCGGTATCTCTTCTACTTTTGCATCAGAATTAATATTGGTAAAACTACCGTTGCCACATTCTGCACTCAGGTTCCAGTGCTCCCGGATTCCCTGCATCCTGTCGCCACAATAAATGGTATTTACGATCACGCTTTTTTTCTTTGCTTCATCGCAAGCTTTTGTATATAAAAGGTTGCCTTGTAAAAAATCTTCATTGCCCGAAATAAATATCACTTTATAACTCGACGTATCGTTATCCCAGTTCAGGTCTTTGAGTGAAGTATAAATTACCTGGCCACAATATTCATCACCGCCATTTGTTGTGAGTGCAAAAAGTTTTTGAGAAAGCTGGTCAAGGTCGGTTGTAAAACCACTGATCTGTTTTACATAACCCGCTTTTGCATCATTGTTGGTCCTCCCATATTCATAGAGTGATATTTCTATCTCCGGTGTTAAACCGTTATCACATTTTGCTTTGCCCATTACGCTAACCATGTTCCATAGCTGGGCTTTTGCCTGTTCAATCAACCCGTCCATGCTGTTGCTTACATCTAACAGAACAGCGGCCTGGATCTTTTTAGATGTTTTTCCTGTTGTTGATTGAATTGATTCTGTTTTAATGTGGAGATCTTTCTGTGGCAATAATGAAATGCCGGTTAAAATACTGATGGCAATTACTACGGGTTTGAATAATAGTGTCATATTAGTTGGTTTTTTTAGGGAGATGCAGGGATATTATTTTTTGCATAAGCGGTTTAAAAAAACCGGTATTGTTTGTATTTATTTTAACAATTATGGATGATCAGAAGAGATGACATCTTTGCTTTACAAGGTTTGAGCAATAATTAATAAAGATGTCATCTCTTCTAATCACGTCATTGCGAGGAACGAA
>JANNBU010000246.1:0-6312 GCA_031385805.1 Ferruginibacter sp. | reverse complement strand
CGGGTATGTCTACAGACACCGAACTTGAAAAATTCGGCGAAGCATTTTTTTTCAGCGCCCAAACATTTACCACTGTTGGTTATGGAAGGATCAGCCCTACAGGTTTTGCAACGAGTTCCATTGCCGCTTTCCAGGCTTTGATCGGATTATTGAGTTTTGCAGTTGCCACCGGTTTAATGTATGGAAGGTTTAGCAAACCCACTGCCTATTTAAAATTTTCTCAGAATGGGATCATAGCACCGTATAAAGGAATTACTGCATTGATGGTGAGGGTTGCGCCGTTTAAAAATACTACGCTTACCGATGCTGAAGCGAGGCTTACCTTAGGAATGATGATCGAAGAAAATGGAAAACAGGTAAACAGGTTCTTTCCTTTGGAAATGGAACTGGAAAAAATATATGCACTTACGTTAAGCTGGACATTGGTACATCCTATAACAGAAAGCAGCCCTATCTACGGATTTTTAAAAGAAGATTATTTAAATACCACCGGTGAAATTATTGTTTTTATAAAAGCCTTTGATGATATGTTCAGCAATACGGTAGTGGCAAGGACTTCCTTTACTTTTAACGAGATCATTTATGGTGCAGCGTTTAACCCCATGTATTACCGTGATGAAGATAACCGGAGAACTGTTCTTAACATAGATAAACTAAATGATTATCGTGAAGTTTCTTTGTAAACACGAATTTTAGGTACAAATTACACGAATAAATACAATACATATTTACTAATTCGTGCTTAAAATTCGTGATTCTTATTTCTTCAAACTATTAATGATCACAGAAAATTCAGCCGCCATTAAACTTGCGCCACCAACCAATCCTCCATCTACATCCGGCTGGCCAAATATTTCTACTGCATTATTAGCTTTTACACTTCCACCATATAATATTGAAATAGAATCCGCCGTTTCTTTGCCGAACTGTGCAGCCATTACAGCACGTATATGTGCATGCATTTCCTGTGCTTGTGCACTGCTGGCTGTTTTACCGGTACCTATTGCCCAGATTGGTTCGTAGGCTATGATGAAATCCTGTAATTGTTCTTTTGTGAGGTGGAACAGGCTTTCTTTTAATTGTGTTTCAACATAACTATTCTGTGTAGCCGCTTCCCGGATATCAAGTGGTTCGCCGCAGCAAAAAATTGGTTTGATACCCGATTCAAATGCACGGTTTACTTTTTCGGCCAGGATACTGTTTGTTTCATGATTGTATTCCCTTCTTTCGCTATGCCCGATCACTACATACTGAATTTGAATACTCTTCAGCATTTCGGTACTTACTTCGCCTGTATAAGCGCCATTCTTATTAGCGGAACAATTTTGTGCGGCTACAAATGTATTTTTCTTTCCGGCAAGTTTGGTTTGAATATTTACCAGGTAAGGAAATGGTACTGCAAATACAGCAAGCTGATCAGCACCCAGCGAATGATCTGTTGCCATTAATTCATTCATCAATTGTTCGCCCTGTTGCAGGCTGAGATTCATTTTCCAGTTTGCTGCAGCAATTTGTTTACGCATAAATTATGTTTAAAGATTTGAATTATAAAGTTGATGCAATAATTGTTTTTCTTTTTCAGAAATGGTTTGTCCTTTCATTTTTTTCCAGTTATCAATGTCTTTAATGGCCTTATCAAGATCATATCTTTCATTACCCCATGAAAAATTTGCAACATATTTTGCAGGAAAATTCCGGTCAAATATATTACAACATACTCCAACTACCGTTCCCGTATTAAAAGAAGTATTGATGGCAGCACGGCTATAATCACCCATCAGCAATCCTGCTTTATTTCCCGCAACAATGGCCTCCACTTTATCATGTATCGTATACTTCACTTCCCCGGCTGTATTTTTTATATTGCTGTTGCTTGTTCCGGCGCCGAGGTTGCACCACTCACCTATTACACTGTCGCCCAAATACCCGGCATGCGCTTTATTGCTGTAACCGAACATCATTGAATTCTTGATCTCCCCTCCTGCCATACAAAAAGGGCCAATCGTTGTTGCACCGTATATCTTACTTCCCATCTTCAAAACAGCTCCTTCACAAATGGCAAAGGGCCCACGGATGATGTTCCCTTCCATGATCGTAACATTTTTGCCAATATAAACCGGTCCCGTGGATGCATTGATCATACTATGTTCAACAATGGCAGCTTCCTCAATAAAAATATTTGCTTCATTCATACATTTATTTGTCTTGCTTATCGGCCGGGATATTTTATTCTTTGTAAGCAATTCAAAATCCTGCCTGGTAGCCCAATCATTGTATTGAAAAATATGCCAGGGGTATTCGAGTATTTTTATGTCGGCTACACCTGTTTTTTCAGAAAGTATTTCCTGATAATTATCAGCCGTAGGAATAATATTAGCATTGATCACTAAAACCTTATCATCTTTATCTTCCATTGAAGTATAAATAATTTCTCCCGTAAGTTTTTCCCATTTCTCCCTTATCGTGAGTATGCCAATACGGATATCGGCCACATGTCTGGTATGAGTAAAAGGATAAAGGTTTTCCCTGCACTGGGAATCGTCGAGGAAGATCTTCATGATGCTAAATTAGGAAAACAGTTTAGAAGTTTAGGGTTTAGAGGTTTAGGTGTTTGTAATAAGCGAAATGATTATTTAAATAGTAAGCCAAAATATAATGAACTCTCTATACTCTTCTAAACTATCTAGTCACATCGGCCTACTAAACTTCTAAACCCTAAACTCCTAAACCCTAAATAAAAAATCCCCCCGGAAAACCGAAGGGACTTAAAGTATAGCCATGAAAAACAAACTTCAGATAAAGATATTGATCTATACCAATTATTTTGCCTTCTTTTCGTAACGTTTTTTGAACTTATCAATACGGCCTGCAGTATCAACCAATACGTTTTTGCCTGTATAAAATGGGTGAGATGTGTTTGAGATCTCCAGTTTAATAACCGGGTACTCCTGGCCATCTTCCCAAACGATTGTTTCTGCACTGTGAGCTGTAGAACGGCTTAAGAAAGTGTGGCCATTGCTCATGTCCTTGAAAACTACCTTCTTGTAATGTGTTGGGTGAATACCTTCTTTCATAATATTAATTGTTTTGCATACGGATTTTGCCGTATAATTTTTAAGAAAGGGCGAAATTAAGGGTTTTTCTTCAATTTACAATAGGAAATTAGCAATGGGCAATAGACAATTGGCAATGTTTTAATGCCAGAATTTCTGCATATTAAATTGAGTTTTCTACCGGATGAAGCTATTTGCTTATTGTCAATTGTCCATTGCCTATTGCTCATTACTCTCAACTTTTCATATTCACAAACTGTAGCGCAATCCCAATATTCCAGCTTTTGCTTGCCTGTATAACTTCCTGCAGGTCATCAATTTTCTTACCCGTAACCCGGATGATATCATCCATAATGGCCACCTGGACCTTTAAACCGGCATCTTTTATCAGTTTTACGATCTTTTTGGCATCTTCCTGCTTGATACCATTGCGTACCGGGACTTCTTTTTTGGTCACTTTGCCGCTTGGGAACGCTTCCTTGCTCAGGTCATAGATCTCGGCAGCAAGCCCCTGTTTCATACTCCTGCTGATCATTACATCAGTGATCTGCTGGATCTTCATTTCACTGTCCGCTTCCAGGTTCACTTTAAAATCCTTTTTATTTAGTTCTATCACTACGTGCGAACCTTTAAAATCAAAACGGTTGGTTATTTCTTTACTAACTACGTTTATTGCGTTGTCTAATGTTTGCAGGTCAACTTTGCTAACCATATCAAATGAGGCCATAGAAATAAATTTGATCAAAAGTAAAAAACCTATGGCAGAAAGCCACAGGTTTTTACAAAAAGAACTGCACCCTTTTTAAACCAACCTATTCGCCAGTTCTAATTTAAAGAGATGATATCTTTACGCTTGAAATGTCATAAAAAAAGATGTCGTCTCTTTTGATCTAATTCTTTCCTTTTACCCGGTTTTGCTCATCACCTGCCCCACCGGCTTTTTTGCTGCTGCCTGCTTTGAGTTTTCCTTTATTGAAACGGTAAGAAAAAGTGATCCCGATCGCACGGCCATCATTAACATTCTTGAAATTTGCATCAACAGTTCCGTATTTACTGTAACCTTTGAAAACAGAACCGGCAAAAATGTCGCGGATATTTAATTTAATGCTGCCTTTGTTTTTTAATACCTGTTTGCTGATGCCCGCATCTACCTGCATGAACGGTTGTATGAATATCACTCCTTCAAGCCCCTTGGTACGGTAAAAACCACTTATTTCCCCGGCCCATCCTTTACCGAATTTGAATTGCTGTTGTACCTGTGCCATAAATGTGCTGATACCAACTGATACTGTTTCGTTGTTTACAATACCTTTAAAACGATTGTTATAAACATTTGCATAAATGTTACCACTCCACCATTTTGTTATTTCTTTATAAGCACTTACCGACAAGCCTACCTGCTTTGCAGAAGCGATATTGGCTTTTTTAATAAAGGTTTCATTGGTCTGTTCATTTTGTTCCAATACCTGCTGTATGATATCTGTAGTGCTGGTATAGTTAACCGTTGTAGTAAGAAAACCTTTATAAGTATGACTCAGTTCTATATTGTGTGCAAATTGCGGGCTAAGGTTTGGATTTCCCTGTTCAAAAGTGTACCTGTCAAGAAAATGAACGAATGGGTTCATATCCTCATAGTCGGGTCTTTCGATCCTCCTGCCGTAATTAACTGAGAATTGATTTTTTTCGCTGGCAGTATATTGTACGTACACTGTTGGAAACAACTGGGTATAAGCCCTGTTGAATTTTGTTGCTGAATTTTCGAATTTGTTTTTAGCTGTGTTGTACTTATACCCGGTTGAATTACCATTCGCATTTGTATTTTCCAGGCGTAATCCAAACTGTGCACTCCATTTTTTTCCCAATGGCCTGCTGTAGTTCACATAAGCTGCATTGATATTTTCATCATAAATAAAATGATTGCTTCTTCCGCTGTCTAACACTGAATAACCGGTTTTTAAACTATCGTAACGTGCATTGTTATCTGTTTTTACATAACTTGATTTGATACCAGCTTCAAATTTAGCTCCGTGTTTCAATGGTAATGTATAATCAACTTTACCACTGTATATTTTAATTTCTGTTGGAAGGGTTCCATTCAATACATCCGGAGCCTGTGTAGGGTTACCCAGGTTATCGTAATAATAACTGGTGAGTGGTTGTACACTTGTTGACTTGTATTGAATATAATCAAGATCAGTTGTAAGCTCCTGCCCTGCTGAATCCAGAACAGTCCTGAAGTTTACGTTGCCACTGAAATTTTTCCATTTTTCATTGTTCACTGTAGCAGCGCCGGTTTTACTTGTCAATACATTATTGGGATCATAGATCAGTGTATTGGTAACACTTTCCCATTTACTTGGATTATAATATCCGTTCAATACCACACCCAGGGTTGTTTTTTTCGAAACAGAATAATCTGCTCCAACCTTTGCATTGTAATAATGACTTTGATTTTCCATATATGATTCCTGATCGAATATGGATTTGATATTTTTAGTAGCAGCCTCACGGAAATTTCTTACGATATACAATTCTTCTCCTTTGTGATGCCTGTTATAGCTAAAATTGCTGAACAGGTTTATTTTTTTATTCCTGTAATTAAAACTTAGCGCATCATTGAACCTGGCATACCTTCCCTGCGTATATCCGGTAGTGATACTACCATTATATCCAAACAATTTGTTCTTTTTGGTTTTAATATTGATGACACCTGAATTACCTGCTGCTTCATATTTTGCAGGAGGGTTTGTCATGATCTCGATCTGCTCCAGCTGGCTGGCGGTCATATTACGCAGCATGTTGGCAAGGTCGGGCCCGCTTAAATAACTTGGGCGGCCATCAATATAAATAACAACGCCTTGTTTCCCTTTCAGGCTAACATTACCGTCTTTGTCAACAGTAACTCCGGGAGATTTTTCAAGCACTTCCAATGCCGTTGCACCAGCATTTGTGATAGATGCATCTACGTTAACGATGGTCCTGTCTAATTTTCTTTCGATGAAAGCCTTTTTACCGGTAACCACCACTTCTTTCATGTTTTTGCTAACAGGAACTAATTGCAACAGCCCGGCTGAAGCCACCGGGCTTTCCTGGCTGATTGTAACAACCGGACTATAGGTTTTTGCATGGCCTATAGAAGCCGCCTGTAACAGGTATGTCCCGTCTTTTACGTTCTCAAATACAAAATTCCCGTCCCTATCGGTAACAGAAACCTTGACAAGCGATGAATCGCCCGCTTTTAAAAGGGAAATGCTTGCGG
>JANNBU010000217.1:0-7939 GCA_031385805.1 Ferruginibacter sp. | reverse complement strand
GGTCTCATCGCTGTTGTCAAAATAAAGGCTTACACGCCAGTTCCCGTCTACTGAGCCTTGTGTTACCGAAGACACATCATCCTTTTTAGAACAGGAGATCAATATTAAAGAGCAAAGTGCAATGATGGTCACTAAGCTGTAAAGAAGTTTTGATGTTTTCATTTTAATGATATTTTAGGTTGATATTGATAACATAAAAGTCCATCAAATAAAAACAGGATAAAACTGAACTATACTGAACAGGTATTTTTTGTAGCTGAACGGGCTGAATAGTCAGGAAGTTTGAAGTTCGAGGTTACTAAACCTCAAACATCGAACTTCAAACTTTTTTAACTACCATCGTCCAGCCAGGTTTTAAAATCTGCCGATCTTTCTGTGCTTACAACGGTTTCCTGTTTGGCGGGAGGTTTTAATTTGATGAGTACACGGCCTTTTGTATAAGCAAACATTTCTGCAATAGAACTGATAGAAACAATGAACTGGCGGTTAATGCGGAAAAATAATTTAGGATCGAGCAGGGTTTCCAATGTATCTAAATTAAAATCAATGGCAAAACGTTTTCCCTCATGCGTGGTTAGAAAATTAACTTTATCCTCTGTATAGAAATAAGCGATCTCTTCCGTTTGAATGGTTTTAATATGTTCGCCATACCGCACAATGAACCTTGTTTTGTAAGGTTGATTTTTGGGATTGTATGCCTGTAAAAGTTTATTGATATCAAATGAAGGAACTTCAGCCGGCCTGGTCTTTTTGAATTTGGTTATTGCAGCCAGTAATTCATCTTTTTTTAAAGGCTTCAGCAGGTAATCAATACTGTTTAGTTTGAATGCGTCAATGGCATATTGATCATAAGCTGTTATAAAAATAACGGGGCACACAAGTTTTACTTTCTTAAAAATATCAAAGCTGGTGCCGTCTGCCAGTTGTATATCAGAAAAGACAAGATCCGGCGGATCATTTTCCATGAACCATTTAATGGCAGCAGATACAGTTTCAATAGAATCTAGCAATTCAATTGCCGGTTCTATTTCCCTGATCATTTTCAATAATCTTTTTGCTGCCGGCTCTTCATCTTCAATAATTAAAATTCTTAGCATATTAATTTTTTAACAGCGGAAGTAAAACTATAAAATATTTTTCATCGTGTGTGATCTTTACTTTTTTACTGCTGAGTAAATTATACCTGTTTATAATGTTTTGCAGCCCCATACCTGCACCTTCTTGTTTACTCAGCCTTGCATGTATATTATTTTTGACCAGCAAATATTCTTCTACCGTTATTTCCAGGCTGATGATGAGCTTTGTTTCTTTTGATACCGCATTGTGTTTAATGGCATTCTCCATTAATAACTGAAGCGTCAGCGGAGGAATAAAATACTGCGCCTTCTGTTGTTCTGATAAATTCGATCTCAGTTCTACATTATTGCCGTGCCGTTTTTGTTGCAGAAAAAAATAGGTTTGTAGCAAGTCTGTTTCTTCCTGTAAAGAAATGATCTCCTTATCCCTGTAATTGACAATATTCCTGAAAAAATCTGATAATTGCTCTGTGTATTCAACTGCCTTTTTGGGATCATCTTCAATGGTAGAAATAAGGGTATTAAAACTATTGAACAGGAAATGAGGATTTACCTGGTTGCGTAGCACTTCAAACTGGAATTGAATTTTTTCCCGGCGAAATTTTTCTAATTTCTTTAATGCAGCTTCCCTGCTTTTTATATACCAATACAATAGTGCTATTGCCAGCATGAAAGAAAGTATTATAAACCAGTATTGTTTGTAAAATGCTTTTTTAATTACAAAATGATAAGTCGCCTCATCAGCGTTTTTAAAATTTTTATTAAGGGAAGATTGGATCCGGAATGTGTATGTTCCCGGTTCCAGCCTCGGAAAATTTTTACTTCTGTCCCTGGTTACTACCCAACTGCTATCCAGCCCTTCCAGTTTATATTGGTAGTAAACTTTTTCAGGATCAGAATAATATAATCCCGTGTAATTAAAAGTAAAATTATTTTCATCATAACTGAATTCGTTCGACCTGTTATCATCGATGTCTTTTAAAAATAATTGTACAGATTCAATAAGTGCTGTAGGCTTTTGTAAGGAATTTGCCGGAAAAGAATAAGACAATATACCATTAACTGTATTTACCATTACCCTGCCAGCGCTATCCTGGGTAACGGCTCCCAGGTCTTCGGCATTTATTTTGGAAATACCCTGGTCGCTGTTCAGGTATGAGATATTGCCCGTTACCGGGTTTAAAATATCAAGCCCGAGTTTATGAACGATAATGATATTTCCCGAGCTATCTGTTTTAAGAACAGATATATTAAGATCACTTAATCCATCAGTCACAGAATAATTCGTAAACTTTTTTCCATCATATTTATAAATACCTGCACTTGCTGTGCTGAACCATATATTCCCGTTTTTATCTTCGGTAACAGAATAAATATGGTCATCTTTTATTTGTTCTTTCGTATTGTAGTAGGAAAAATTGTTGCCTTGCAGCATTGTTAATCCATTTCCATCCGTTGCAAACCATATTCTGTTCTTACTGTCTTTAAAAATTGCATAAATATAATTGGTGCCCGTACTTGTGTTGTCGTAATTAATATAATGATAGGGTTTATAAATATCTGTATTCTCCGGAGCAAGTTCTATAACCATTGAACCCTGGAGGCTGCTTGCATACACGGTGTTTCCCCTGCCATTTATGGAAAGGATGCTGGAATTACTAAAAATACTGTTCTCAGTAAAAACCCGGTGTTGAAAGCTATGCGGATCTAAAATAAACAAACCTTTTCCCATTGTTCCTATCCAGATGTTTTCATAAGTATCCTGGTATAATGATGTGATGTCAGTTTTTTCTGTAAGCCCGGGAATTTTTATTTTTTGTGCCTGGTAAATTTCGTTTTGCAGGAAAATTTTTATCAGGTCATTGTTATAATCATTTACCCAGATATCGCCATTTTTTGCCGATAAGATGGCGTGTACGTGTTCAAAAACAGGATCACCGGGAATTGCGATCAGTTTCAAGGATTCACCTGCTGTTCGCACAAGACCAAAACCAGGCGAAGACAACCAGATATTTCCCTGGTTATCCTGTAACAGCCCGCTGATATTATTACCGGCATTAAGCTGCGATACAGGGGTTAACTTTTCGCTTGTAAAAGAATATTTATACAACCCGCTGTCCTGTGTTGCAATCCAAAGCATATTTTGTGCGTGTAGCATTGAATTTACCTGGCCGTATTTCCAATTGTTTGCAGCAGCCGGGATCACTATTTTTTTTGTTGCATGATCGTATAAGCAAAACCCTTTGTCCTGCAAACCTATCCAGTAAGTATTGTTATCTTCCCGAACGATCGTTGTAACAATATAATCGGGTAACCCAAGCCGTGGGCCTATTACTGAAATATTTTTCTTACCGTTTTTTATATTGCATATATTGATGCCCTGGTCGGTGGCGGCCAGCACATCGCCATTGTCTGCCAATGTTATGGTACTTACATTGAGATCACTTAACCCGTCTTCTTCATTGATAAGATAAATGTGGTTTCCTTTTATAAAATAGATCCCTTCTCCATTGGTAGAGAACCAGAGATTGTTTTCAGTATCCTGTAAAAATGCAGTTATCTTTTTTTTTGGTGTTCCTTCTTCGGGATTGTAATAAAGCAGTTTTTTATTTACAATATTGGCAATGCGCCCGCTTTTAAAACCGATCCATACTTTTTGCTGCCTGTCCTGGAATATAGCAGTTGCCGTATCATTGTATTCTGTATTCTCAAAATTTATCCTTGTATATTTTTCTCCGTCAAATTTATAAAGGCCATTGTCTGTGCCTACATACAGGTAACCATTATTGGTTTTAAAAAGCGTATTTATTTTTACAATCTTATTGTCTTTTTCAAGTTTAAAATATTTATAACCGGGAAGCTGGGCCGCTGCCTGCAGAAAAAAAGACAGCGCTGTGAGTGTAATACAAAAGCGGTTGAATGTGCAGCTCATGGTGATGTAAGATCGGCTTTTACTTCTACTTTAATTTCTGATGCCAGTTTTTCATGCACCACTTTCGGTATTGGGATATTGTGTTCAATTAGAAGTACAGTAAAATCTGATTTGATACTTATTTTTCCATCTTTGATGAATAGTTCACTTTTGATAATCCTTTCCTGCACCACGCCATGGATATTGAGGTTTCCTTTTGCCCTTACTGTAAAAGTCCCGTTTTTTGAAAAGTCTATGTCTTCAATAATTTTACCGCTGAATGAAGCATTGGGATACTGAACACTCTCCATATAATTTTCATTGAAATGTTCTTTTTGCAAAGGACTGTTGAACCCGGTAAAAGAAATTATTTTAACTGTAAAAGCGAATAGTTTTTTTGTAATATCAAATTTGCCACGCATTTCATTGCTGGAAGCTTTGATGAGTTCAAGCGGGGCATCAGAGCTGAAAGTAATGGAACCATTGTTGGTATTATATACCTGCGACTGGGCAAAACCCTTCAATTGCAAAAGGAGCAATGCAAAACAACATAGTATAAAATGCTTATGCATTCAAATTTAAATTAGCCTACAAGTTAATTATAAAATATAGGATTATTGAATGCTATTCGTCATTGCGAGGAACGAAGCAATCTTGGTATATCAGTGTAGTCCTGACTAGCCAGATTGCTTCGTTCCTCAGCATGACAACTGAGACATTATTTTTTCCTTTTGCCTACGGTAAATACACGTGAGATATTAAATCCAAAATATATATCTCCTTTTTCCCATGTTCCCGTTGTTTCCGAAATAAAAGTTCGTTCATTCATGCCACGGGAATTTGTGAAATGTAATTGAAAAACATGTCCGCCGGTTTCTATGTCTACTCCCAATGAAAGCGAATTGGTTGTGCCGGTTAACTTGTATCCCGAAACCTGGTAATAATATTCTGCGTTTAAGCTTATTCGTTTTGATATCTTTTGTCTTCCGCCGATTCCAATTGCCATCAACCCGTTGGGTTCCGTAGCAAGTTTTACCAGGTTGCGGTGAACATAAGTTGGCATGAGTTGTATGGAAGTGCCTTCAGAAAACTTCCTGCCAATAATAAGTTGATGGGTAAAGAATAAACGGGAAGTGAAATAATTTTTCCTGTCGGGATCTTCAAACTTTAGTGTTTTTAGTGCGATGGTGGGTACATAGCTTATGGTTACAGGCATTCTTCGCTTACCGGATGATTGCCTCAATAGCTTGAGTTTGAAATAGCCATCAAAAGTTTTTTCGAATGTGCTTCTGCCGATACCAACCATTAAATACCTGGAGATGCCATAATCAAAACCCATTCTCATGGTAGCATTATCCAATCCGAATAATTCATAACTGCCATTGTTCAATTTTCCAAAACGATGAGAGATTTTTACATCTAATACGCCTTTGCCCACATTTTCAACCGTATGACCATTGATCAAACGGGTTGTTTTAAAAGTTGCCGTTGCATAAGTTGTTTTGCTTTTGCTATCGCCGATCACTTCTTTTTCCAGCTGGGCCATCAGGTCAGTGGTATCCTGCTGGGCTTTTAATTTCCCCGCGGATAATAAAATGAAAAACAGTATTATTATTTTTGTTTGCATGATATCAGAATTACATTTTTTGATCAAAGCTGGAATTAACAGTTACTTCTACTGATTCAGCAATATTGTCTTTTACCAGGGCCGGGATGCTGATATTGTATTCAGCAAGCTTGATAAAGAATTTTGAAACAGCAGATACCTTACCGCTTTTTACAGTAATGGTTCCGGTTGTTGTAATTTTTTTAGTTACGCCATGTAATGTCATTTCACCGGAAACAGGAACAGTATACAAACCATCGGTAGTAAAGGAAACCCGGCCCATATCCGTGATGGCTCCTTTAAAACCAGCTTTGGGAAACTTATCACTTTCTAAATAATTTTCATTGAAATGTTCTTCCATCAGGGCTTTTTCGAAATGGAAACTTTTTATAAGTACCGAAAACTGTATTTCACCGGTTTGCGTATTAAGCACACTCATTACCTGGTTATTATCTGCTTTTATATTTTCCATCGAGGTTTTGGAAAAGAAAGAAATGTTGCCGTTCTTGGTATAATACTTTTGTGCTGAAGCTGAATTGATCAGTATCAATGCTGTTACAGCGGTAATGAGTAGCTTTTTCATTTTATATATTTTTTATTTATTGAATGATCATTTAATTATTTAATGCACCGCCATCTATCCAACATTTTATTTTGGCAATTTCTGCGGGAAGTAGAGCGCCGGATGCCGGCATCGTTTTTTCTACAATTGCTCTTGCATTGATCCTGTCTTTTTTTGTGCTTATCTGTGTATAGTTTTGAAATATTATTCCCCCGGATGCACTTGCATCATGACAGCCCGAAACCGCACATTTACTTAAAATGATGGGCTGTACATCTGCAGTAAATTTTGCAGAAGTGGTTGTACAATCTACCGGCTGTGTGCTTCCCGGATATAATAATTCTTCTTTATCCCTATAACAACCGGTAGCAGAAAAGGCCAGTAAGGTCAGTAGCCAAAAAATATTTTTATTACAGGAATTCATAAGTCGAAACTTTATGTTTTTTCTAATTATTTAAAGTGCCTGCCGCGATCCATTTTTTTATTTGCGTTATTTTACAATCATTCAGTTTTGCAGCACCCTTTGGCATAGCAGGAAAACCAGTAAGATGATCAACAACTCCTACTAACTTTCCATTCAATGCAATTGTTTTTACATTTGTATAGGATGTGAGATCAAGATTGCCACTTAAAAAATTCGGATTGTGGCATCCTTTACAATTGGTATTTATGATAGGTACAACAGCCGCTGAATAAGTTATTGTTGCGGTATCGCAATCATTGCATGCATTGTTTTTTGCGCCCTGCAATATCCATTTGTAAATAAGATCTTTTTCTGCCTGGGTTAAGGGAGAAGAAGGCGGACGTGGCATTATCTTGGTTGGATCTGTTTCATTCAACACTTTATATAATTTGCTGCCATTGGGATCGCCGGGATCTACATCGGCAGTTGCCATAATTTTTTGATAAGAAGTTAATTCAATGCCATCCTGGTGAGTCGTCGCATCATGACAATTACTTTTAGCACAACTGGAAATAAGCAATGGCAATACTTTATTCTGAAAATAAACAGTATCGGCACTGCATGTTTGTGTTCCACCGGTTGCACCTCCGCCACCAGAACCGGGTGCTGGCAATGGAAGCCCAACAGGTTCATGTTTACAAGAACCAAAAAAATAAATGATCAGTATAACTGCTAATGACAGGATCGATATTTTTTTCATGTTGCCTGTTTATTTATTTGAAACAAAACACCTGGTTAAATAAACGTCACCCATAATACCCAGGTCGGCATCGCCCTGGCCAATGCCATTGCAGATACCTTTAATGCTGATCTTATCGGAACGCTTGATATTTTCAATAGTTTCTTCCAGGGTGCAATTAATGTATGCACCAGGTGCGTCTGTTTTTACCAATACTATTTTTTGTTGTTTTGAATTGAGGGATATTTCACTTACATAGCCACGCACAACGAGGATCCTGGATGTGTATTTTTTATTTGCTTTCAGTGAGTCGCTGCTGTAGATAGTATACAGCTCATTTGCATTTATAGAAATGCCTTTGCTGTTCTTTACATCCAGCGGGCCTTTATTGTAAAAATAAAATCCTACCGAGACAGAAGATACCAGCATTGCCAAAATGGAAAAGATGATTATTTTTTTTGTTTTCTGTTTCATGAACCTAAAAGTAGGAACACAGAAATGTTGGAGGAACTCAATTTAACTGAACGGGGAAAAAAAGGTGCTGAGCAGGAAATTATTATCGTCATTGCGGGTTTATCCGTCATTGCGAGGAACGAAGCAATCTAAATCATCATACTTCTAACTGGTTAGATTGCTTCGTTC
>JANNBU010000214.1:0-4138 GCA_031385805.1 Ferruginibacter sp. | reverse complement strand
CACTCGTTGCTTTCTCGTTGATCACAAAAGCACAAACATTTTCATGGACAGGTACAGAGTATATCATGGACAATACAACTATTAGCATTCCGATTGTTGTTTCCGGTGTTCCTGCCGTCATAGACAACAACTATGGTGTTGCACATATATGTCTGAACATTACGCACTCCTACGATGATGACTTGTTGGTAAAACTGGTGTCTCCTAACGGTTTCACCGTTACACTCATCCAGAACATTGGTGGTGCAGCTAATAATTTTATTGGTACTTGTCTGGGAATGGATGGAACAGCGTTTACCAATGCCCAGGCACCTTATTCAGGAATTTTCTTCCCCGTTGGTGATGTGAGTTCTTTTAATAACGGGCAGAATCCCAACGGCACCTGGCAATTACTTGTATCTGATGTAGCCAGTCCGGATACAGGATCAATACATATTGCCAGTATTGAATTTACCAATAATCCTCCTAGCCTGAATGCCGGAAGCGGGCCTCCCGTAGGAACTTATGTTTGTGCAACCTGTATTTTACCCGGTGGGGCTACAACAGGAGATCTTTTGCCTGATATGACGGCTTCGGCCAAAGAGATCAATGTAAACCACACAGAAGAACCTGGCTTTTTATATATTTCAAACGCCACACCCAATATCGGGTATGGCCCATTGGATATTTATGGATTTGATTCCTGTTTTTGTGGTACTACCAGGGTTCCTTGTAATACAATATGCCCCAATGGTGATCCGATACAACATGTCGTTAAACAACGTGTCTATCACAAAATAGCAGGAAAGGATACCCTCACGTTCTATGATCGTGTTGCCGGTAAAATGACCTACCACCCTACACATGGCCATTTACACGTGGATAACTGGGCCAATTACACTTTACGTACTGCAACAGCTAACCCTGATGCACGTACCTGGCCCATCGTAGCAGCGGGAACCAAAGTAAGTTTTTGCCTCATTAACCTGGGAACTTGCGCAGGCAATCCGGGTGAGTGTGTTGACAATAATGGAAATACACTTTTAACAGCACCGAATAATAACCTTGGCTGGCATACAGGTTGTGGATTGTACCAGGGGATTTATCCCGGCCATTATGATGTATATAGTATTAGCTTAAATGATCCCATACCATTACAAAATGTATGTAATGGTACTTACTATATTGTTTCCATTACAGATCCGGATAATAATTTCCTTGAATTGGATGAAGAAAATAACTGGGTGGCTGTGCCGATCACACTTACTCAACAAAGTGTAAAACCAATCATCACGCCGGGCGGGGCAACAACTATTTGCCAGGGAGGAAGTATTACACTGACATCCAGTACGGAAACAAATTATCTTTGGTCAACCGGGGAAACGACGCAATCTATTACTGTAACACAGGCCGGAACCTATACTGTTTCTACCAACTGCGGTTTATCTACTGCAACATCGGATCCTATAACGGTAACGGTTATTCCAACAAATTCTGTTGCAGATGTTTCTATTGCCATAACCAATGGAAGTAACCCAACCTGTCCGGGAGTATCCCAGATATTTACCGCAACCCCAACCAATGGTGGCAACCCAACTTATCAGTGGAAAGTAAATGGAGCAAATGTTGGGGCTAACAGTGCAACTTATACCACTTCAGCCTTAACCAACGGGCAGGTAGTAAGTTGTGTAATGACGTCAAATATTACCTGTCTTGCAGTTCCACAGGTAGCTTCTAATAATATTACTATGATCGTAAACCCGGCTGTAGATCCTTCTGTAGGCATTTCCCTGACAACCGGTACCAACCCTCAATGCCCGGGAGAAACGGCTACATTTACGGCTGTTGTTTCCAATGGGAATAATCCTTCCTATCAATGGAAACTGAATGGCGCCAATACAGGAACAAACGCCAATACATTTACCAGTACAGGCTTAACAAATGGCCAAACGATTAACTGTATTATTTCGGCAACGGCTACCTGCCCAACCATACAAACACTTGGAACCGGCACTGGTGCAAATGATTATCGAAGCGACCTTGGTGCAGCTTATCCTACTTATTATGGTAATGGAAGGCAACAATATCTTATCCGTGCTTCAGAGCTTACTGCATTGGGGTTAACAACCGGTTATTTAAAATCTCTTGGTTTTAGCCTTAAAGTTGGTGGAGTTATTGGTGACCCGGTAACATTAAACGGTTATACCATTAAAATAGCCCAGACCGCTTCAACATCCATGACAACAACTTTCCTTGCCCCAACATTTACAACAGTTTTCGGGCCTGTGAACTATACCCCAACGCTTAGTTCAATTAATACACATATTTTTTCAAGCCCGTTTTATTGGAATGGAACTTCAAATCTTGTTGTTGATATATGTTTCTCAAACCAGGTTCTTGGAAATGCGGCATACCAGACCTATCAAACAACTTCAAGTTTTGTTTCTACAACTTATTACCAGGCAGATTATGCTGCCGGAGCCGGAGCATGTACAAGAACTACCGGCACTACCGGTTCTGTAAGGCCGAATATGATATTTACACATTCGGCTGTAAAAACGGCCAGTTCTAATACTATAACAATGGCCGTTAATGCTAACAACACGTTTACGTTTACCGGTTCGGGCAATTGGAATGTAGCATCTAACTGGAGCAACAATGCGATTCCACCTGCGGTATTGCCTGCATGTTCGCAGATCTTTATTGACCCGCCGGCCGGCCAGGAGTGTATTTTAAATATTACACAGACAATTTCCCAGGGTGCCAAAATAACGGTGATGGCTAATAAGAAATTCAGGATACCCGGAGATCTTATTATGCAGCAATAATGATAATATCAAACTAGCTGTAACTTATCTTTTTGATCCATAGACTGCGAAAGCTATCTATGGATTTTTTTATGACAGTCAATAACCAAAATATTCCTGCAGGTAATGGGTGTTCAAAATGGAATAAAATTCAGATCGATGATAGAATTCTGGGAATGGCTCCCGGAAGAAGAACGAATTATTACAGATGTGCTCAGGGGAATTGTTATTGATCATCTGCCTAAACATTGCGAAGAAAAACTAACGAATAACGTTCCTTATTTTTTTGGTAAAAGAAGGATCTGTATGATATGGCCTGCTTCTATTCCTGGAGGAGGAATTAAGAAAGGGGTTCTATTTGGATTTTCTTATGGCAACAGGTTGAAAGATTACAACAACTACCTGGATCATGGCAAAAACAAACGGATATTCTATAAAATATACCAGGCAGCTGAAGATATTGATGAACCAGCCATTATCAGTCTGCTATGGGATGCAATTGAAGTTGATAATAATTTCAAATAACAAATATTGGAGTAAAGTTCCAGTATTCGGTATCCGGCATTTTGTATCCATTTTTTAAATTATATTCGTAACCATAAAACCTGACTGCAACACAATATTTAAAAGGCATTTTATGAAAATTATCTTTAGTTCAATACTGCTTTTATTGAGTATAACGGCTTATGAACAGGCCCCTCCTCCTTTCAATTACCAGCGTGATTTTAAAACCATCCTTGAAAAAACAAAGGACAAGACCGGTGATCTTTATTATCAAAAGTTATTGATCCGTTTTTTAAACAATGATTCTTCCCTTACCCGTGCCGAAACCCTTGCTTTGATGATCGGATTTACAGAAAATTCTCATTACAAGCCGTATGATGATATGGCAACTGAAAAAGAAATATTTGATATGAATGATGGCGGTGATTATGAAGGAGCTTTGGATGAATCGAAAACATATCTTCAAAAACATCCGGTAAGCCTCCGGATATTAAAAGAAAGGTCTTATGCCTATCACCAATTAAGAAAAAAAGACAGTGCACAATATTTTATGGACCTGGTTGATAAAGTAATGGGGGCCATGATCTATAGTGGAAAAGGTAAAACCCAGGAAGCTGCTATATTTTCACTGGGGCTTATAGATGGTGAACATTTTATCGAAAATGTAGGAATGACCGTTGCAAATAAAACTACCACTTCACCTAAAAGCAAAACACTGATGTACATCGTGGATGCTTTGTCGGATGAAGGTACTCATATCAACTACTTTTTTGTCCTGCAACATGCAAGGGACAAAATGAATGAAGAAGATATCGGCGAAGCACCTGTTGCAAAACCCAAAAAAGGAA
>JANNBU010000160.1:0-8573 GCA_031385805.1 Ferruginibacter sp. | reverse complement strand
CCAGGTCTTTTATCACCCGGTTATAATCCATGATATGAAGCTGGTTGGACGGGAACAGCGTGGTTAAAAAATAATCCGCATTTTCTGTAGCAGCGGCACCCAGTTCATTTCTTACTTTGGCCGCAGATGCTGCACGGTGGTGGCCGTCGGCGATATAGGTACAAGGCACCAACGTTTTAAAATAGTTTGTAATGTTTTTGATCGTGGCATCATCACTCACGATCCAGATGCTATGTTGAACATTGTCTTCTGCAATAAAGTCATATTGAGGATTTTTTTCTGTTATCCATTTATTTATAAGTGTATCAATTTCTGGTACATTCTTGTAAGCAAGAAAAACATTGCCGGTTTGTGCACCGGTTGTTTTAATATGATTGATCCTGTCCTGTTCTTTTTCAGGTCTCGTAAACTCATGTTTTTTTATAAGATCATTCTCATAATCATCTACAGAACTTCCGCAAACCAAGCCTGCCTGGCTTTTACCATTCATGGTAAGTTTGTATATATAATAGCATGGTTTGTTTTCCCGGAATAATATTTTCCTGCTCATAAAAGCCTGCAGGTTCTCTTTTGCTTTATCATAAACAAGCTGCGAATGAACATCGGTTTTTGCCGGCAGGTCTATCTCACTTTTGGTAATATGTAAAAAAGAATTGGGGGTTCCCTGGGCCTCTACCTTGGCTTCCTTGCTGCTCAAAACATCGTACGGCCTTGAAGCTACAGCTTTTGCATGTTGTGCTTCGGGGCGAAGGGCTTTAAATGGAGTTATCGTGATCATGTGCTGCTATTAAATTGGTATGCAAAAATAAACTTTACCCGGCAAGCTTATTTTTTTATAATTCATTATAATTTATTAAGTGTTTGCTTTGGTAAATGTTTGCATCGCCTTTACCAATACCTGTACACTGCTCAATGGCAGCGCATTGTATAAGGAAGCCCTGAACCCACCAACCAAACGATGGCCTTTTATGCCAACAATGCCAAGTGACGATGTATAGTCAAGGAAACTTTTTTCCAGGGTTACATCATTCATTACAAAACATACATTCATTTTGCTGCGGTCTTCTTTAACCACCGTTCCGGTAAATAATGGATTGTTATCAATTTCTGAATAAAGCAGGTCTGCTTTTTCCGTATTTTTCTTTTCAATTGCGGCTACACCTCCCTGTGCTTTTAACCAGCGCAACGTAAGTAAACAAACGTATATGGCAAATACCGGAGGAGTATTCAACATACTTTTCTCATTGATATGATTGCGGAAATCCATGATCGTTGGGATGGGCCGTTTTATCCTGCCTAAAATATTCCTGTTAACGATGATCAGGTTTGCACCTGCAGGGCCAAGGTTCTTTTGAACACCGGCATAGATCAGGTCAAATGAGTTAAAGTCGAGTACCCGGCTGAGGATATCACTGCTCATATCTGCTACCAGTGAATTACTTGTTTTAGGAATGCGTTGCCATTGTGTACCGTAAATGGTATTATTGGTAGTGATGTGTAAATATTTTGCATCATTGGGAACAGCAAAATCTTTTGGAATAAAATTGTAATTTTTTTCTTTCGATGAACAAACCACTTCTACTTTGCCGAAGAATTTTGCTTCTTTGATCGCTTTACTGCTCCATACGCCTGTATCGGTAAATGCTGCTGTTTCTTTGGCATCCAATAAATTCATAGGAACCTGCATGAATTGGGTAGATACACCACCATGTAAAAAAAGCACTTCATGATCTGCATCTAATTGCATGAGTTCTTTTACAAGCGATCTTGCTTCTTCCATTACAGCCGTAAACCCGGGGGTGCGGTGTCCGATCTCCAGGATGGATAATCCCGTATCATTAAAATCCAGTATAGCCGCTGCAGCCTGTTGAAAAACTTCTACAGGTAATATAGACGGCCCCGCATTGAAATTATAAACTATTTTCCCTGGTCCTTTACCATCACTCATTTAAAAAAATTAAGCAGCAAAAGTAGTATAAAACCAGCTATTAGTTGTTAGCCGTTAGCTAATAGTGATCAGCTAACGGCTAAAACTTCTGTGATCTATTCAGTAATTACAAAACTGCTGTTATAAACCTTGCCCTTATCAACATATCTTAGTTTATACATTCCGGGCCTTAACCCATTAGTATTAAATGATGTTGAACTTGTAAAACTAAATGAACTCATCTTTTTGCCCTGCATATCAAATACATCAGCATTGATCTTATTCACAGCATTGCCGGCTATTATTTTTATAACTGTACCACTTGATGCAACAGATGGGTAAAGTTTCAGGGTTTCTGCCGGTTTGCCTTTTGCATTAACGGACCCGTTGTTAGCAAAAGGTATATTGACCGTTATATTAAATACATCTGTTAAGCAACCGTTTGCATCCGTAACTGTATAGGTTGTATTGGATAATGGGCTTACAAGAATGGATGAAAGAATGGAACCGGTTGACCAGTTGTATGTTCCGATCCACGATGCATTCAGTGAAATACTATCGCCCAGGCTGATCGTAATATCAGTGGTCTTGTTTACGTCTTTCATCATCGTAAAATTATCCCGGATAACCCCATCAGAACCTATCCATTTTGCATCCAGGCGGTTGTTCTCAACTTCAAAGAACATGGCACCACCATTGGTAACATTTGAATAATACATCGCATTGTGTGGATACCCTGCGCTGCTGCCGCCAACCTGCCCTGCTGAACCAACTACTGCAAACACAATTCCTTTGCGTGTATCAGCAGCATTTTTTATATAGAGGCAGGAATTTGCTGTGCCGTTATAAAGTGCACTTGAAGAACTTAACGCATGAGCAGCAGCACTAAAAGTTGTTTCCAAACCATAATGCCCGTTCAATAAGAAACTTCTTTCATAACTATGGCTATGTCCGTTTAGTACAAGATCAACATTGTACCTTTCTAATATTGGAATGATCTTTCCACGCATATTTATCAATTCAGATTCAGTATCAGAATTATGCGATCCCATCGTATAAGGCGGGTGATGGAAATAAGCAACGGTCCATTTTTGGGTGTTAGCTGCAAGATCCTGTTTCAACCACACAGCCTGCGGGCCTAATGTATCATATAACCTGGTACTGCCGGTTTCCCAGCCATAAGAATCAAGCGCAACAAAATGTATGTTACCATAATTGTATGAATAAAAAGCTTCGGTATTGGATGCAACACCACCTGCTTCACCCAGTTTGGGTAAAGAGAACATGTCATAATAGGGAATTAAATGATCAGCCTGCCTTGCTGAACTGTTGGCATAATCATGATTACCCGGGCTTGGCCACAACACATGATTTTTTGTAAGCGATCCCTGGTAAATATTAAAGAACCCCGATTGATATTCAGCATCGGTGCCGGCATTATAGGCATTATCTCCCATCAGCATCCATACATCGGTATAATTGCTTCCGTTAAAAGCAGTGTATGCATTGCGTACGTTTACCTGGTTGGTAGAATTGTTGCCCATATCGCCCATGGCTAATACCCTTACTTTTTGTGTGCTTCCAACTATTGGCATTGTTTTAAAATAATTTGAAGCGTCTCCCTGTAATGTCTGTGTTGTTGAACCAATGGAATAATAATATTGTGTATTGGCTGAAAGGCCCGGAACAGTTACAATATGTTCTGTAGTGGAAGTGTTGTCTGTAACAGATTGTGTTAAGCTTCCTGCAGTTGTACCAAAACTTACTTTACTGTTTGTTGCAACATCTGTTCTCCAGCGAATAATAATATTGCTCTGCGTTGCTGTATTCATATAAGGGCCACGGGTAAGTATAGCCGTTACAGGCGTATATGGATTTCCTTTTAATTCAAGATCAAAGGAAAGGTCGGAACTGGTTTTTACATTCTGATGCATCTCCACAGCAATAACATTGGTACCCTGTTTTAATTTCGAAATGGTTAGTTGGGTTACCTGAGCTGTATTACCATCATCGGCTGCAGCGGTAGATGCTTTTGTTGTGTAACTGATAGTACCCGTTGGCATATTGCTTCTAAAAACTTCAATCCCGTTTATATAAACAACAGCTCCGTCGTCGCGTTTTATATTTAAGGTATAGTTTGAAAACAGGCTGGTATCCGCAACAGTAATTGTCTTTCTGAAATAAGTAGTGATGTATTTGTTGTTGGCATTCGGGCCATAGCTGACAATGGTGGCTTCGTCTCCATCGCCATAACCCAATTGTGCATTCCCACTTACCCATGCGGCATCATTAAAAGCGGAAGCCCTCCAGGCGGTACCCTGGTTAGTGCCATTATCCAAATACTTCCATGAAGAACCATAAGGAATAAGAGTTGTTTGTGCAGTTGAACTAACGGTAATGCATACACATGCAATAACGGTTAGACAGTACCTGATTGTCATTGTAAAGAGATTTAGAAGGTTACAAAAAAGTGGTGAGGGAAGCGGAGAGCAAATTAGATAAAAAAGACAATAAAGCAAATAGTAAAATGTGTATATAAGTTGTAGTAAAACCACTATAAAGAAACGCTTAAAATGAGGGATTATAGATAGTAAAATTACTCTTCCCCTCTTCCGATCATTTTTCCCCCGTTATTCCATTTGCTGTTAAGTTCTTCAAATTCTTTAAGGTCATTTTCTGAAAAATGTTGGTTTACAAGGCTTTTAAGATCGGGTTGCCCGGCATTTACCCAGGCGGTGTACCAGAATGATGCAACACAAAATATAGATTGTCGCATGCGCCTTTCGATCATACCATCTAATTTTTTATTAAATGCAATGGTAAATGCGGAGGAATATTGGCGAATGACCACATTGTTTCTTTGTTCAAAGGAATATTTCTGATCAGCGGAGAATTGTTTGGTCAGTTCTCTTTCAAATGATAATACACTGTCACTTGCTTTGGCGCTTTCCAAAACACGTGCCCAGATGAATTCACCGGGATCTTTAATGTATTCAGCCTTGCCTACAAAAAAATCGAATTGTTTTTCGGCCAGTAATTCAGGAACCCTGCTTTCCCAAAATCCATGAATACCTTTTTGATTTGTATATTGACCGTTGTGGTTGCTGCTTGTATGCAACGGTACGTGTGCGTCAGCAATATAATGACCTATCTCAGCGCTGTTTTTCATAATCTTACTGAAATTCTTTTCCCTGAATGCACTGGTGAGTCTTTGCAGCATTACCTGTACATGCCAGGGAACAATGCCATGGGCCATCAAAGTATCCAGTGAAAATTTTGAAACGGCATCTTCCCATTTACGGGGTAATGCTGTATATGGATATTCTCCGTATTTATCTATATCTATATAATGTCGTGGACCTTCATCGGGTACGGCATATCGTCGTTTATCAGGATCAATGGCATGTTCGGCAATGAATTCGAGATTTGGTTTATACAAAACCATCATTTCCGGTGGTAATAAGAACGAAGCGAAATAATTGATTTTCCGGTGAGCATAAAATCCCCAGCAAAAACAATTGGTTGTTATTGAACAAAGAATGATCAGTATTGATAAACGCTTCATTGAATATTATTAGGCAATTGAATTTACTACAATTATTCTTAAGGACAAACCTTCTTTGTGTTTGTCATGCTGAGGAACGAAGCATCTCTCCATAGATGCTTCGTTCCTCAGCATGACAAAAAACCGGTACAGCACTTATGATTTCGGGTTCTGTTCATCTACAACTTCCTCATCAATATCGGTAACCCCACCGCTCACAGCAAATTTCATTGTTTGTGCGCTGCTGATATTCGTGATCTTTTTTATCCTTGCCCTGGGAATAATGTAAACATTTCCTGCAACCGAATATGCCATCGGTACATATACAGATACATAATCATTCAGCCCGAAGTCGGCCATGTCATCTCTTGTTATAAAACCTAATCTCCAAACGTCATTGTCATCAATATTGGCCAATACATTCTGGGTGAATTTTTTTTTGTCGCCGGCAAATGCTTCAAAAAAATCCCGGGTAGTTGAATAAATGTGTTTGATGCCGGGGGTTTTCTCCATGAATTTATCCATAAAACTGATGATGCGACCGGTAATAAAAAAGGAACTGAAGTAACCGATCAATATGATAACAGACAGGATGATGATCAGTCCTGCTCCGTAATTCTGTACATGTACCACCCCTTTTTCATCTATATGTGTGAATATCGGTATCCATCCATCTATCGTGGATATTACCGCATAGATCGCATAAACTGTTATGGTAATTGGTGCAATAACCAGCATGCCCTGCAAAAACCATTGGAGCAGCTTTTTGTAATGAAATCGCGTTTTCATGAGAAGAAATTTAATGGACAAAGATACTTTAATGATAGACAAGCCTCTAAAATATGTGGAAACAGGGGAAGTTCATGGTTCATAGTTTATAGTTAAAATACCCCAGGTAAATCACACTTCTTAACTGTGAACTGTTTTTTATATTAAAAAAATGTTACGAATGGCAAAAAAAGATGATGGAAACTTTGGTTACATTAAAAGTTTCCTTAGTTTTGCACTCTCATTATGACAGACATTAATACAAAAGAACGGATCCAAAAAGCAGCCCACGACCTGGTGATGCACTATAGCATACGCAGTGTAAGTATGGATGACATTGCCACCAACCTGGGCATGAGCAAAAAAACCATTTATCATTATTTCAAGGATAAAGATGAACTGATTGAAGCTGTTGTGGATGATGTAATAGATACAAACCAGTGTTCCTGTGATGGTGATAGGGATAAGGCAGAGAATGCGGTACACGAAATTTTCCTGGTAATGGAAATGATGGCGGAGATGTTCAAAACAATGAACCCTTCTATCCTTTTTGATATGCAGAAATATCACCCGGCTGCATTTGGCAAATTTCAAAAACACAAAAATGAATACCTCTACAATGTATGCACACAAAACCTGCAAAGAGGAATTAAGGAAGAATTATACAGGCCCGAAATATCCGTGGATATACTGGCCAGGTACCGGGTAGAAACCATGTTCATCCCGTTTAACCCCGATTTTCAGCGCAGCGTAAAACAAAGCCTGCTGGAAATTGAAGAAGAGATCATCATTCACTTTCTTTTCGGCCTGGTAACATTGAAGGGATACAAATTAGTATTAAAATATATGGAACAAAGAGAAAAGGCACTAAATAAAAAATGAAAAGTTTTAAAATAATTGCGATGAAAAAGTCAGGGAATCTTAGCTTGATGGTTTTAGCCATGCTGATCATAACACTGAGGGTGAATGCACAAAAAACAAATGCATTCTCTGTTCAACAGGCAGTGGATTATGCAAAACAGAATTCAGTACAGGTAAAGAATGCATTGCTGGATGTATTGATACAGAAGCAAACAAACAGGGATATTACTTCTATTGCATTGCCGCAGATAAACGGAAGCGCTGGTGTAATAGATTACCTCGATATACCAACTACATTGATACCGGGTATTATTTTCGGCGATACAACAGGAAAATTCTATCCGGCAAAATTCGGAACAAAATGGACGGCAAATGCAGGTGTATCAGCAAGCCAGCTCATTTTCGATGGCCAGGTGTTCATTGCATTAAAAGCCCGTAACGGAACGATCACATTACAGCAAAGGATAGCCGAACTGACCGAAGAAAATATCCGGGCAAATGTTTACAAAATTTATTATCAATTAGTAACAGGTAAAAAACAAATAGAATTATTGGATGCTAATATCAGCCGCCTGGAAAAATTAAAACACGATGTGCAGGTAATGTATGATAATGGATTTACTGAAAAATTAGATGTAGATAAACTTACCGTGCAGGTAGCAAACCTGCAAACAGAAAAACTGAAAGCAGATAACATGATACAGAATGGTTATCTGGGATTGAAAGTACTGATGGGAATGCCAGTTAAAGACAGCCTTGTATTAACAGATACATTGAGTGATGACCAGATAAGGGAAGGGGTTTTGGAAGCAAGCCAGTTCAGGCATACTGACAGAAAAGATTTCCAGATAGCTGAAGTGACCAATAAACTCAATGGCCTGAATGTAAGAAGATATAAATTAAACCAGATACCAACTTTTGCTTTGGTAGGTAGCTATGGTAAAAATGCACAAAGAGAAAAATTTGATTTTTTTGGAAAAGGTGATTGGTTCACTTCCTCCTATATCGGTATCCAGATGCATGTTCCCATATTTAATGGCCTTGCGATACAGGCCAGGATTCAAAAAGCAAAATTAGAATTACAGAAAACGCAAAACCAGGCCGAAGCATTAAAGATCAATATTGACCGTGAAGTAGAAAGTTCAAAAAATAATTTCATAGTAGCGATCGCTTCAATGGATTATCAAAAGAAGAATATGGCACTGGCAGAAAAAGTATATGATCAAACTAAAAAGAAATACGAGATCGGTACAGGTTCGGCAACAGAGATCAACACAGCACAGATTGATCTTAAAACCGCCCAGACAAATTATATCACTGCATTGTATGATGCCATCATTGCAAAAACAGATTTCTTAAAAGCTACCGGAAAATTATAAATATCACGACTAACAACATACAGATGAAAAAAATAACAAAAATCTCTATTGCAACCATACTTGTACTTTTTCTGCCAGTGCCATATTCTTCTTT
>JANNBU010000033.1:0-9275 GCA_031385805.1 Ferruginibacter sp. | reverse complement strand
TTAAATAATGAAACAGAACAGAAAAATAATGTTTGTCACTATAAAAAAGATGGTAAAAGAATTCCTGCTATCATGCCTGTGCATGTGCTGGGAAATATCTGTGATATGAACAGGTTATTGTCGCTGGCAAAAAAACATAACCTTGTAGTCATTGAAGATTCTACCGAAGCACTGGGCAGTTATTATAAAGGGAAACATGCCGGAAGTTTCGGATTAATGGGTACATTTAGTTACAACGGAAATAAGATCATCACTACCGGTGGTGGTGGTATGATCGTAACTGATGATGAAGTATTGGCAAAAAAAGCGAAGCACCTTACCACGCAGGCCAAAAGTGATCCCTTTGAATATGTTCATGATGAAATAGGCTATAACTACCGGCTGGTAAATGTTGCAGCTGCAATGGGAGTAGCACAAATGGAACTCCTGCCTTCATTTATTAAAAGAAAAAAAGAGATCATTACATTTTATAAAAATGCATTGAACGGGATAGGGGACATTGAATTTCAGCAGGTAAATGATGATGTGGACCCTAACTGGTGGTTGCCAACCATAAAAACAACCCGGCAGAGAGACATATTAAAAATATTAAATGACAATAAAATGCAGAGTCGCCCGTTTTGGGTACCAATGAACCAGTTGCGCATGTTTAAGGAGAATATCTATTATAATAAAAACGACCGGTCTGATTTCGTTTACAGGCATTGTCTTAGTATTCCCTGTTCTACCAATATTACTGATGAAGAACTTGAGGCAGTAAGTAATAAAATAAAGGAACTATATTGATGGGCCAACAGGTGCGGATCGTGTCACAATAAAGTGTAATCCATTATCCGGCAAATAACCAGCATACGCTCATGTATAAAATTTTAAAACGTTTTTTTGATCTTCTTTTAGCTACGGTTGCTTCAATACTATTGTTGCCGGTACTTATACCGGCCATTGTTATCTTAAAACTTACAGGTGAGCATGAGGTGTTTTATTTTCAAAAAAGGATCGGTTACAGAAACATGCCTTTCAATATCTGGAAATTTGCCACCATGCTTAAAAACAGTCCCAATTTGGGTACAGGGGAAATTACTTTGAGGAATGACCCACGGGTTACAAAATTTGGCAAGTTACTGCGCATGACCAAAATAAATGAACTGCCACAGATCATAAATGTTTTTAAAGGAAATATGAGTATAGTGGGGCCACGCCCTTTGATGGAAGTAAGTTTTAAATTGTATGCCCCGGAAGTGCAACGTGTTATTTATAACTCAAAACCGGGGATAACAGGGATCGGTTCTCTTCTGTTTCGTGATGAAGAAAAAATATTGTCTGATGCAGCAGATCCCAAAGCAATGTATGCATCTATTTATCCATATAAAGCCGCATTAGAAATGTGGTACCAGCAACATGCATCTTTATATACAGATCTCATGATCGTATTTTTGACCGGCTGGACCATCCTTTTCCCTAAAAATAAGTTGGTATCCCGCATATTTACAGACCTCCCCAAACGCCATTTTTAATCAGCCTTGTTTATTTTTTTGATCCCGGACTTAAACATTTTTCCCGCTAAATTGTAATATTGTATAATTGAAAATTCCATGAATTCATTTACAATAAAAGACCTGGAAAACCTGTCGGGGATAAAAGCACATACACTCCGTATATGGGAGCAGCGCTATAACTTTTTAAAACCAAGCCGCACTTTTACCAATATCCGTTATTACAGTAATGAAGAATTAAAAAAGGTATTGAATATTGCCTTGCTGAATAAATATGGGTTCAAGATATCTCATATTGATAAAATGACTGAGGCTGAAATAAATGAAAAGATACTTTCATTGAACCAGATGGAGGCCCAGCAGGAACGCATTGTAAATGATCTCATAAAGAATATGGTTGACCTGGACATGGATTCTTTTGAGAATACACTCGACAGGTTCATACTTGTAAAAGGAATAGAAAGGGCCATCACGCAGATCATCTTTCCATACCTTGAGAAGATCGGTATTTTATGGATGACAAACCATATAAACCCTGCACAGGAGCACCTTGTAACCAATATCGTTCGCCAAAAACTCATTGTTGGTATTGAAGGTGCTTCTGCTACTTTAAAACTTAATAAAACGGTGCTGCTCTTCCTTCCGGAAGGTGAGTACCATGAATTAGGATTGCTTTTTATGTATTACCTGTTAAAAAAACGTGGAGCAAATGTCATTTACCTTGGAACCAGCATACCCATGAATGATGTGGCTTATGTTGTAAACCTTAAGAAACCCGATTACCTGTATTGTCATTTAACTACGGTAGGGCAAAGCTTTAATTTCGATAAATTTCTTTTGAATATTGGTAAGAAATTTCATGATATGCCGATCATCATATCCGGCCAGCTTACAAATACCTATAAAAAGAAGATTCATCCACCCATCCACTTTAAAAGGTCCTTCCCCGAAGTAATGGAGTTTGTGGCAACACTCTGATCCCTCATTATTTTAACAAAATAAAACCGGGTCAATGTTTGGACATTCAATTTATTTGTTTAACTTTACTGTGTAATATGTTAAACAGAATTTTATGTCAGCACATGAATTTGATCAATTATTGATAAGCAATACCGATTATTTAAAGCCATTTGCATTTACACTTACCCGTGATAATGAATCTGCAAAAGATCTTATGCAGGAAACCTTGTTCAGGGCACTGGCCAACAGGGAGAAGTACCATGTTGGCACCAATATAAAAGCATGGATGTACACCATCATGCGCAATCTCTTTATCAATAACTACCGCAAACGGTCAAGGCAAAACACCATTTTCGATCATACGGCCAATGATTTTTTAATAGATTACAATCAGCATGCGGTATCCAATGTGGCGGAAATAAATCTTTCTTTAAAAGATATACAGTCATCTGTAAGCAACCTGCCGGATATATTCAAACTTCCTTTTGTGATGTATTTTGAAGGATATAAATACAATGAGATAGCAGATTATTTGAAGGAGCCATTGGGCACTATCAAAAGCAGGATACATTTTGCACGTAAATTACTGAAGGAACAACTTACCCGGTTTTAAAGACACGTAGTATTAAATTTACTTTTTAAATTCCAATAGCTTTATTTTGCACCGTGAAAAAAGTTGTAGTAATAGGTAGTGGTTTTTCGGGTTTGGCAACGGCTTCATTCATGGCAAAAGCCGGTTGGGATGTTACTGTGCTGGAAAAACATGAAATGCCGGGCGGCAGGGCCAGGAAATTAGAGGCAGCAGGATATAGGTTTGATATGGGCCCCAGCTGGTACTGGATGCCCGATGTGTTTGAAAGATATTTTGCCTGCTTTGGAAAAAAAGTTTCAGCATATTATGAACTGGAAAGGCTTGATCCTTCATATCGCATATACTGGCATGATGGGCAGACTGACATTCCCGCAAATTATGAGGAATTAAAAAAGTTATTTGAAAGTATTGAAAAAGGCAGTGGCGAAAAATTAGATACATATTTAAAAGAAGCAGCTTATAAGTACGAAGTTGGTATCAACAAACTTGTATATAAACCAGGGCAGTCGCTCACGGAGTTCTTAGATTGGGATACCATCAAAGGTGTTTTTAAACTCGATGTGTTTACTTCAATGGAAAAGCATATCGGTAAATTTTTTAAGCATCCAAAACTCCGTCAACTGATGGAATTCCCGGTTTTATTCCTCGGGGCGCTGCCAAAAGATACACCTGCATTGTACAGCCTGATGAATTATGCAGATATTAAATTAGGTACCTGGTATCCCAAAAAAGGAATGTACGCAGTGGTAGATGGTATGTATCGTTTGGCAAAAGAACTGGGAGTTAAATTTTATTTCAACCATGATGTAACAGCAATAAAAGTAGAAGGGAAAACTGCAAACACTGTAGAGGCAAAAGCATCAAACCTCGAACATCAAACATCAAACATTTCTTTTAATGCAGATGTTATTATAGGATCGGCAGATTATCATTTTATTGAGACCAGGTTGTTACCAGAAAACTTTAGAACTTATACTGATAAATATTGGGACAAAAGATTGATGGCTCCCAGTTGCTTATTATATTACATAGGATTAAATAAAAAATTAGAAGGAGTGCCCCATCATTCTTTGTTCTTTGATGCCGATTTTGATGCACATGGAAAAGAGATATATACAACAAAACAATGGCCTGCTGATCCGCTGTTTTACCTGTCGGTATCTTCCGTAACAGATGAAACGGTTGCTCCGGCGGGATGTGACAATATGATTTTTCTTATCCCCGTTGCATCAGGGCTAGATGCAGATACCGAAGAATTAAGGGATCGTTATTTTGAAAAAATACTGGCAAGATTTGAAAATAAAACGGGCCAGTCAATTAGAAATAATATTGTATATAAAAAAAATTATGCTGTAAATAACTTTATAACAGACTATAATTCATTCAAGGGCAATGCTTATGGCCTGGCAAATACTTTAATGCAGACAGCAGTTTTACGGCCTTCCTGCAGGAGTATTAAAATAAAAAACTTATTTTACACCGGTCAATTAACGGTTCCGGGCCCCGGGGTACCACCAAGTTTAATAAGTGGGGAAGTTGTGGCAAAGGAAGTTGTGAAACATTTTGGATGAAATTGAGTATAACATCCGGGGTATCCGGCATGAACGTATATGCCAGGAAACAATAAATTAAAACCAAGTTAAAGAATACATGATAAAGCTTTTTCATGAACTAAGTGAACAGTGCAGCAAGGCTGCTACAGAGAAGTACAGCACTTCTTTCAGTAGCGCTATAAAATTACTGCACAGTGAACTGCGTATTCCGATCTATAATATTTATGGATTTGTGCGCTTTGCTGATGAGATCGTAGATACATTTCACGAGTATAATAAAGAAGAATTATTGGTTGAGTTCAGGAAGGAAACCTATGCCGCTATTGAAAGAGGGATCAGTCTGAACCCAATTTTACACAGTTTTCAGAAAACGGTAAAGAACTATAATATCAGTCATAGCCTGATTGAAGCTTTTTTCAACAGCATGGAAATGGACCTCAGCAAAACTGAATATAACAGCAACGGCTACCGGGAATATATTTATGGCAGTGCTGAAGTGGTGGGCCTGATGTGCCTGTATGTTTTTTGCGAAGGCGACAAAGAAATGTATGAAAAACTAAAACCGTCGGCACAGGCGCTGGGTGCAGCTTTTCAGAAGGTTAATTTCTTGCGTGATGTAAAAGCAGATTATGAACAACTGAACCGGTCATATTTCCCTGAAGTTGATTTTAAAAATTTTACAGCTTCTATGAAGAAAGAGATCGAAGATGATATTACGCAGGATTTCATAAATGCTTATGAGGGAATTTTAGAACTACCTGCCAAAGCGAGGTTTGGGGTATATGTGGCTTACAAATATTATTTATCGCTTTTCAAAAAAATAAAAAAGACCACACCCGATAATATCCTGGAGCAACGCATACGCATCCCAAATTATGGCAAAGCATTTATTGTGGCAAAAGCCGGCGTGAGGAACCAGTTCAATATATTTTAAATTGAAGAGATATTATGGATGTTATTTTGGTTGATGAACATGATGAGCCTATTGGTACTATGGAAAAAATGGAAGTACATCAAAAAGCCCTGTTACACAGGGCTTTCAGCGTTTTTGTTTTTAACAGTAAAGGAGAGATACTCTTACACAAAAGGGCAGCAAAAAAATATCACAGTGCCGGTTTATGGACGAATGCCTGTTGCAGCCACCCCAGCCCGGGAGAAGAAATTCTGGCAGCTGCCCAAAATCGTTTGCAGGAAGAAATGGGTATAAACACTTCCCTGAAGAAGGCTTTTGATTTTACTTATAAAGCAGCATTTGAAAACGGATTAACTGAATATGAATTCGATCATGTATTCGTTGGTATGTATGAAGGCTCCATATTTCCAAACACGGAAGAAGTAAGTGATTATTGTTACAAATCAATAGAGGAAATAAAAAATTCCATACAAACCCACCCGCAGAAATATACAGAGTGGTTCAAAATTGCTTTTCCAAAAGTGGTGGATTATTTAAAAATGAAAAGCAGCCTGTGACCAAACTGTTTTCCAAATATCAAATTGCCACAGCATTGGCGATCTTATTTCATGTCATTGGAATAACAGGGATATTGTTTTTTGATAAGGATTTCTTTATACACTCTACCCCGTTCAATTTGCTGCTAATGTTTGCTCTACTGCTGTGGACCCAGGAAAAGCCCAATAATTTTTTTTTATTATTTATTGCAACCTGTTTTATTGCCGGGGTTGGGGTAGAGATCATTGGTGTAAATACATCGGCACTTTTTGGCAGTTACCAGTATGGAAATGTACTTGGTCCGAAAGTTATGAATGTGCCATTGATCATTGGCATTAACTGGTTCATAATCATTTATTGTTGTGGTATCAGTGTTCATACATTGCTGATGAAGATCATCAACAGGATGCCGGTTACAGAAAACACAACCCCACAGGCACTCAAGGTTTTATCAATCATTATTGATGGAGCAACACTGGCTGTTTTTTTCGACTGGTTGATGGAACCCGTGGCCGTTAAACTGGATTACTGGCATTGGAACGGCGACGGATCGGTACCTTTTTATAATTACATCTGTTGGTTTATAATAAGTGTTTTGTTGCTTACCATTTTTCATTTTTGTAAATTTGAAAAGCAAAACAAATTCGCTGTAAATTTGTTATTGGTACAGTTTATGTTCTTTTTGGTTTTGAAAACTTTTATGAATTAAATATTACAACTGTTTACATGTCCTGGTTTTTTTACATAGCTATTACATTGGTCACTTTCATGCTCATGGAAGGCTTTACCTGGTGCCTGCACCGCTATGTAATGCATGGATTTGGATGGTATTTACACAGGGATCATCACGAAAAGGGCCCGGGGTTCTTTGAAAAGAATGATGCTTTCTTTCTCATTTTTGCAATACCCAGCTGGCTGCTGATCATGTTGGGCGTTATGTATAAAATGTACTGGATGATCCCGGTCGGCGCAGGATTTACATTGTATGGCCTTGCCTATTTCCTGGTTCATGAAGTGATCATTCATCAACGTTTCAAATGGTTTACCCGCAGCAATAATACTTATGTGCGTACCATAAGATGGGCACATAAAATGCATCACAAACATTTGGACAGGCATGATGGTGAAAGTTTTGGTATGTTATGGGTGCCTAAAAAATACTGGAATAAAGTAAGAGAAGATAAAAGAAGGAATACAAATAGTAGTTTTATGACCAACAACCGAAAAGCTTCAGTAAAAGTATAATACAGCAGCAAATTTTTGAATAGCCATTATACATACTTTCTCATCCTTGCTGCTTCTCTTGCAGGACCGCTGGCATTAAGTTTCGATGAAAAAGTTGGATTTTATAAAAAGTGGAAATATGTTTTTCCTGCCATGATCATCCCTGCATTGTTGTACATCGTTTGGGATATTTACTTTACATCAAAGGGCGTATGGCATTTCAATGAACAATACGTAACGGGTATAAAGCTTGCCAATCTCCCGTTGGAAGAAGTGCTTTTCTTTTTCATTGTGCCTTATTGCTGTGTTTTTATTTATGAATGTATCAGGAACTATTTTCCGCTATTAAAAAATAGAAAGGGTGCAGATTTTTTTTTACAGATCCTCGCTGAAATTTTGCTGACGATCGGAATTATTTTTTACGATAAATACTATACATCCTGGACATTTATCTTCAATGCAGCTTTTATTGCGGTCATTTACTTGTTCAGGAATTTCTTTAAGCATTTTGATGCAGTATCTTTCCTGGTATCTTATGCCATCTGCATCATCCCTTTCTTAATTGTGAATGGATTTCTGACAGCCATACCTGTTGTAATATATAATGATGTGGAAAATCTTGGAATGAGGATCTATACAATTCCTTTTGAAGATACCTTTTACGGAATGTTGCTTGTACTGATGAATATTGTGCTGTATGAAAAGCTTAAGAATAGAAAGGACTTACCAATAAACAATTAGTGCCTCTGCAGTTTTCCACTACCGGTCATTGGTAATGTTTCAACAATTTTTAATCGTTGCGGTGCTTTAAATGCTGAAAGACGCTTTTTACAATAGGTCAATACGTCTTCAATATCTATCAATGCTCCCGGCTGTAAAACGATCTCGCCTTCAATGATCTGGCCCAGGAGTGGGTGTGGACTGCTGCTGATGCGTGCCTGCTTTATCTCCGGTATCATTTCCAATACTGCTTCTACTTCTTCAGGGAAAACTTTCATACCGGATATATTGATAACAGATTTTGAACGTCCTTCTATTTTTATCAATCCATCAGAAGCTTTGGAAGCATAATCAGCCGTCAGGAAATAACCGTTCTTTAATACATCTTCCCGTAATGTAGGTGGTAAAAGATAAGCATCGAACATACCTGGGCCTTTGATACCAAGATGACCAACACTGCCATCGGGAAGCGGGTTGAACTCATCATCTAAAATAGCAACTGTGTAACCAGGTAATGCATAACCAACAGCTTCAGGTTGCTCAACTGATTTAACAAAATTAAGCATGGGTAAACCAATTTCAATAATTCCATAAGCTTGGCTAACATTAAGGTTAAAACGCTTTTTAAAAGCCTTACAAACATCTATTGAAATAGCCGCAGATGTAGAAATTATTTTTTTTAATGAAGGCATCTGTTCATCGCCTGAATCATTTGCAAGTAATCTTATCTGAACAGGTGATGCATATAATAAAGTGCCCTGGTGACGGTTGGTAATATCAATAATATTTTTAGCCAGGAAATCTTTTGCAATAGCAATGGCTGTTCCGAATTTTATGTACAACACAATGGATACCATAAAATGATAGGCCATGGGCAAAACCCATACCACCGTATCTGTACTCCCCAATTCCAATCCTTTGTTTGCGCCGATGATCCTTTCTAAAACAGATTGGTGAGAAACAATGACACCCTTTGATCTGCCGGTGGTACCGGAAGTAAATCTCATAAATGCAGGTGATTTCACAAAGGCGGCAAAGACTTCAACCTTATCTATATCGGTATAGCAAAACCGAAAAGAACCCTTGTTCATGGGAATGACCGTTTCAACAGAATCGATGGGTTGAACACCGGTTCTGTCATCTATGATGGCGTGCAGTTTTGCTTCATCAAGTATGTCATCAATTTCATTTTTTTTTAATTGAGGCGACATAGGCATTACAGCAGCACCACAACCAACAGCCGCAAAAATCCCAATGATAAAATTACTACCAATGGCAGCCAA
>JANNBU010000023.1:0-2646 GCA_031385805.1 Ferruginibacter sp. | reverse complement strand
ATAAATAATTTACGCTGATAGATTGAGTCATTTTGTGGATTTGAGAGTAAATCCAACAGTGTATCTATTCCTGCTACAAAAACATGCTGGAAGACTTAAAAAAGGATACAGCCAATATAAATACCGCCGTAACAGGTAACCATATTTTTGTAGCAGGAATAGATACACTGTTGGATTTACTCTCAAATCCACAAAATGACTCAATCTATCAGCGTAAATTATTTATCTCTTCCCTGGTAAATACTTATTACTATATGCCAATACAGTTTTCAGAGCTTACTATTTCGCAGTTGAAATACAGTGGAAATTTTCGATTAATAAGAAAACATGACGTAGCAAATGCAATTCTTCAATATGAACAAGGTGTGAATGCATGTAAAGAAAATTACGATCTTGTCCCGAATTATTTCCATATCTATGAGGCCACCAATAAAGAACTTTTTAACATGAGTCTTGCTCGAAGGGCTTTTAAAGCAATAGAGCAAGATTTCAGAAATGTTTTTCTTCCATTATCCGAAATAGAAAAACTAGTAGACAAAGGAAAATATCTAGAGAAAAACGATCCAGCAATCTTTTCCAAATACCATGATGATATTTTATATTATCAGACAACACTCAACAACGTTACAAACATCACTGCAAAACAAAAATTATCTGCAGATTCTCTAATAACATTAATTAGAGATAAGTATCACATAACAGAATGACCTATTTAGCAAATATTAAAGTTCAAAAAAGCACGAACGCACAACAAAAGCATTGGCAAAATACGGGCGGACGGAAGTATTTTCGGCTTTTTTTCCGCTACCAATCTTCAGTCTAAAGGACCGAATATTAATACGCCTGCGCATTTTGCTACGCTCCTAGTGCGCAGGCTAACTTGGTAGTCATAATAAAATGTCGTTTCTTTAACCAGCATCAGCACCTGGCGGACACAGCAACGAATTCCCGTACTTCGCCAATGCTTGACGTTATGCGTCAGCTGGCTTTGGACAATCGCAGCTTCATTAAATTCGACGTTTGTTTCTCTTTAGTTTTATTCTTCTTGTATTTTTTAAACACACTTTTTATTGCAAGTACGTTTTGTACTTCTTATTTTTTCCCTGTCTTTCTTGGTTGGACAGGAGAAAATGCTTTAAGCGAAAAAATTTTAAATCTCTGAAATTCGGGCTACGTGTTATACGCACTTAATTAGTTGTCGTTGCTATGGTTTCTCACAAAATTAGCACTTCTACCCTTTTTAGTTGCGAAGGCTTTTAATAATCATTCCAACTTCATAGCAACTCGTTCCGTGGTCGAATAATTTTTATTTCATGTAACTGTTTTAAGTCAACGGATTACTTTATACATTTTAAGTTCCCAATTTTTAATTCGCTCCTGTCTTCGCAGTAACTGCGCTTTTTGTTGCTTGCTTCCTTTTGACAGTTTTACATAATCATGATCAAAAAATATTTCGTTTTCGTACAAATACTTTCTTTCAAAATCCAGTTTTAATTTATCGGTAACTTTTTTCGCTTTTAGATCCGAATCTCTTTGCTTTTTTCACGAAATTCTTCTCAATTCACCCGCCGAACGCATAACAAAGGTATTGCCGCAAGCTGGGCGGACAGTCATATTCTCAGCTTTATCTAAACTTTTACTTTAGTTATCGGCCTGACCGTTTTCTAATTAAAATTTAATTTCAAGTAAAAATTTCGTTCCTTTAACTTGCATCAGCACCGGGCGGACACAGCATCTATTCCCAGCCTGCGGCAATACCGGACGTTGCCTGCAATTTTTTGATAGTCTCCGTAAAGACTGAGACATGGAAATTTATCAATGAAACATTTAAAACAATTAGATAATGAATAAAATATTTTATCTTACAATATTGTTCTTGAATTTTACAGCATGTCTTCAGGCTCAAAATTCATCGGCACAAAAAACTCAAAATAATCCCACATTAGATTCTTCGGATAAGGCAATAAAATTTTTACCAGTTCTGCGAATGCGGACTATGTCAATAATAGCTTATGATTCTGCCACCAAACAAATTGGTGTTGCTATTGAATCACATTATTTTTTGGTGGGACCCATTTGCCCATGGGCAGAAGCAGGTGTAGGTGCTGTGGCAACCCAAGCCAGTGCAGATCCGCTATATGGTTTAATGGGTCTTAATTTGATGCGGGCTGGTAAAGATGCAAAAAGTACACTCAATGCATTGATGGCAGCAGATTCATTTATACAGACCAGGCAAATAGCCATGATAGATTCAAAAGGAAATGCAGCTGCATTTACAGGAAACAAAAATTCATCAGCAGCAGGTCATTATATTGGAAAGAACTTTTCTGTGCAAGCGAACACTATGCTTAATGAAGAGGTATGGCCGGCAATGGCAAAAGCGTTTGAAACCACAAAAGGAGAATTGGTTGACCGCCTTGTTGCTGCAATAGAAGCAGGACAAAAAGCTGGTGGTGATATTCGTGGTAAACAAACCGCAGCATTAATTGTCGTAAGTGGTACACCTACTGGACTAGTTTGGAAAGACCGATTGTTCGACCTAAGAGTGGATGATTCACCAGAACCCATAATTGAATTAAAAAGATTGGTGCGTTTGCAAAAGGCATATCGGCTTATAGGTATTGGTGACGACCTCGCTAGTCAAAA
>JANNBU010000494.1:0-4496 GCA_031385805.1 Ferruginibacter sp. | reverse complement strand
ATCACAACAGAATTCAATATAGAAGGAAATCCAACAGAAGCAAAATTTGTTGAACTGGTTTTAACAAATAAACCCACACAGGTTACATTGGTTCCAGATGCATTGGGACAACTTACCAGCAATCATGGATGGAATACCATTGAACATGCAGCTTATTTAAAAGACATCATTGTTGTTTTTAAAAATGCCGGTATCCGCGTTTCTATTTTTGTTGATCCTGATATTGAAATGATCACTGCTGCCAAGGCAACAGGCACCGACAGGATAGAACTCTATACCGAATCCTTTGCAAAGAATTTCAAAGCTGATAAAGTGAAAGCCATTGCTCCATATATTGCTGCTGCAAAAAAAGCCAATGAACTTGGTTTGGGAATAAATGCCGGCCATGACCTTGACCTCGATAACCTGAAATATTTTTCTCAGAACATTCCCGGCCTGCTTGAAGTCTCGATCGGTCATGCATTGATCTGTGATGCAATTTATTTGGGATTGGAAAATACGGTGCAGTTGTATAAGAGAAGTTTGAAATAATTTGGAAATGAATCAAGTTGAAAATTTGGAGATTTAGAACACTTCAAAAAAATTGAACTCAATTTTCAAATTAACACATTCCCAAATTTCCAAATTATTTTAATTACCAAACAAACTCGCCAGCTTCGTCTCCAATGCAGAACCACGAAGATTTTTAGCTATCAATATTCCATTAGGATCTATTAAAAGGTTTTGAGGTATTGAAGATATCCGGAATTTTTGGCCGATAGAAATATTGGGATCCTGGGAATCGAGCAAATTCGTCCATACCAACCCATCAGTTTTTACAGCCTCTATCCAGGAATCTTTTGCCTTGTCGATAGACACACCTAATACGGTATAGTTTTTATTTTTGTATTTATTGTAGCTAGCCACTACATTTGGATTTTCCATACGGCAGGGCCTGCACCAACTTGCCCAAAAATCTACCAGTACATATTTTCCCCTGAGTGAACTGAGGGTAACCATTTTCCCGTCTGAATCCGCAAGGGTAAAATCAGGCAGCGGCTTACCCATTATCGGAGATGTTTTTGCTATGACGATCTGTTGAGAAACATAATTTCCTATCGGGCCTGTTTTTACCTGCTGGGTTAATCCTGTAAAAAGTCCTTCCATCATATCAATATCAACCATAAGTTGAAAATGCCGATAAACAGCCAATGGAGCTACATAAGAGCCGGGATATTTTTTTACAAATGTTGCAATCAGATCAGAAACAGCTTTCTTCGCAAGTGTATCGGTATTTCCCTCCTGGAATAATTGCTGGTACGGATACACCAGGTTATTAAGTTCTATAAATTCATTGTGCGATGAAGAACCGGTAACCTGTGAATACTCCAATGAATCTGATTTTCCTTTAACTTTTACAAGGCTATTATCAAGGAATACATTGATATACGGCGGTTTGTTATTGATAAGGATTAGTTTAAAATCCGGGTAAGGCAAACTACCGGTGAGGGTAAATTTGTTTTTTTGAATCTGCCCTGTTGATTCCTGTGCACCGGAATTTCCATTAAGCAATGCAACGGTCGTACCATCCGGATATCCGGTGATATTCCCTATGATCAAATATCCATCGGCTGGTTTTGCAGGTTCAGGTTCTGCAATTTCTTTAACCTCTTTAACGGCTTTAACAGCAGTTTTGGGTTTATTTTTTACAGCCGTATTTGATTTTACCTGTGCAATGCCAATCATGGGCAATAAGGCCATAAAAAGTAAATATTTCTTCATCATTTGATTTTAAGAACTGCAATTTAAAATTCTTTCAGCATTTTTCAGCCATTAGCACATATTATTAACAAGCTTTATTCAATTGTAGCTTTAATTTCCCTAATAAATAGTGCGGTGGCACTGTCTATGCTTGTTACATATTCTATTGCTCTAATATAAGCGCTGCCGATAATAGCTCCCGAAGCATATTTGCAGGCTTCGGAAAAACTCCGGTTGTCATGAATGCCAAAACCGATCAAAACAGGATTTTTAAGTCTCATTCCTGCTAACTTTTTAAAATATTTTTCTTTTGAAGCGGTAGCTGCATTACTTCCGGTAGTAGCCGAAGAAGATACTGCATATAAAAAACCGCTGCTTAATGCATCCGCTTTTTTGATCCGTTCTTTACTTGTTTCGGGGGTTATCAAAAAAATAACATGCAGGTTGTATTTTTTAAAAACAGGTTGATAGAAAGTCTCAAATTCATACATGGGAAGATCTGGTAAAATAACAGCATCTACACCTGCATTCGTTGCATCTGAACAAAATTTTTCTATCCCATATTGTAATACCGGATTTACATATCCCATCAATATAACCGGAATGGTTATTTGTCCTTTTACTTCATTCAGTTGTTCAAAAAGTAAATGCATGGTCATACCATTCTGTAAAGCGATCATATTACTTTGCTGTATGACCGGGCCATCGGCAATGGGATCGCTGTAGGGCATTCCTATTTCGATCATATTTGCGCCATGCTTTTGCAAAGAAAGCATTACTGCTGCGGTGCTGTTTTTATGAGGGTAACCGGCGGTGCAGTAGATATTGAGGAGATTTTTGTTGTTTCTGGCAAATAGTTTGTCAAGCCTTCTCACCTCACTCCTAGCCCCTCTCCTTAAGGATAGGGGAACATCCCTCGGATAATTTGTTTCTTTCATTTCCTATTTATATGGTTAATTATTTTACTTAATACAGCATCAATATTATTAATGATCTCATGATTTGTAAAACGTAAAACTGTAATCCCATTCTCATTTAAGAGCCGTGTTCGATTCTGATCATTTTCCATGATCTCCTTTTCATTGTGAATACTGCCATCAGCTTCTATGCATAATTTTTCCTCATGGCAATAAAAATCCAACACAAAATTCTCAAATGGATGTTGACGCCTGAATTTCAGGTTCATGAATTTTCTGGCTCTCAAATTTTTCCAAAGTATCTCTTCTGCTTTTGTTTGTCCTTGCCTCAGACCTTTAGCATTCTCATAAACAGAAGCTTTGGCATTACCGTGAAGATTTTCATTGTACGCTTTCATAAAAATAAAATCTATTTTGACCGTTATTCTCTAAAGCTCCTCTCCTTAAGGAGTGGGGTTGGGGTGAGGTTTTCTAAATATAATTCATATAAGTAGCCAGATCCTTGTCTCCTCTTCCACTTAAACAAATAACCAACCTGTCATTTTTTTTGAATTGAATATCTTTTAAAATGGCAAATGCATGTGCTGTTTCCAAAGCAGGGATGATACCGGTTGACCTGGCAAGATCGAAGCCGGCTTTCAATGCTTCTTCATCTGTAGCAGACATAAAAATTGCTCTTTTATTTGCAAACAAATTTGCGTGCATGGGACCGATACCGGGATAATCTAATCCGGCTGAAATACTGTGTGGTTCTACAACCTGTCCATCTGCTGTCTGCATCAACAAACTCTTACTGCCATGTAAAATTCCGGCAGTGCCGAGTTGTGTTGTTGCTGCCGTTTTGCCGGAATCTATTCCACAACCCGCTGCTTCCACAGCAATTAGTTTTACTTTTTTTTCATCCAGGAAGTGATAAAAAGCACCAGCCGCATTACTGCCCCCACCTACACATGCAATTACATGTGTGGGTAACCGGTGGCCGGTTTTTATAAATAATTGTTTTTTGATCTCTTTGCTGATGATGCTTTGAAAACGTGCCACCATATCCGGGTAAGGATGAGGCCCCACCACACTCCCGATTATATAATGCGTATCATGTGAATGATTGATCCAGTCACGAATGGCTTCATTGGTTGCATCTTTCAATGTTTTACTTCCGCTTTTAGCAGGAATTACTGTTGCCCCCAGCATTTTCATACGTGACACATTCGGCGCCTGCCTTTCTATATCTTTCTCCCCCATATATACAATACATTCCAATCCCTTCAATGCACATACGGTTGCAGTTGCCACGCCATGTTGCCCTGCACCGGTTTCGGCAATGATCCTTTTTTTTCCGAGATGCTGTGCCAGGATCACCTGGCCAATGGTATTGTTGATCTTATGCGCACCGGTATGACAAAGATCTTCCCGCTTCAGGTAAATATTTGTATAGTATCGTTTACTTAATCCTTCAGCAAAAAATAAGGGAGTTGGCCTGCCTGCAAAATCTTTTAATAAAAGATCAAACTCTTTTTTAAATGATTGTGAGGAAGTAATCTTCTTATATTTCGTTTGCAGTTCTGCTACATTTGGATAAAGCATTTCGGGAATGAAAGCGCCGCCAAATTCGCCATAGTAGCCGTGTTTGTTGGGGTGGGTGAATTGTGATTTAGATTTTTGTTTCATGTTGACCTCACCCCCAACCCCCTCTCCAAGGGACTACTGTGTGGACACATTTTTTGAGAAAGGAATAATATAGATCTTTGACATATGGTAGAATTAATAAACTCATTTCCAGACTTTACAGGGTCTTTTGGAGATAAACGCATAGAACGTAAAGCCACCCAGGCATTGCAA
>JANNBU010000029.1:0-2972 GCA_031385805.1 Ferruginibacter sp. | reverse complement strand
GGGTACACGCAAAACACATTGGTCAATGGCTTATCCAATTTTACTTCATAGATCTTTTTTATTTCATAGCTGGGATGTGATAATTTTTGTGTGAGATCGCCATCATTGGTAAGCAATAATACCCCGGAAGTATTTCTATCTAACCTGCCGATAGGATAAACCCGTTCATCAGTAGCTTTTTGTATCAGTTGTAAAACTGTTTTTCTACCCTGTGGGTCATCTGTTGTAGTAATATAATCTTTGGGTTTGTTTAATAAAATATAAACCAGGTTCTTGGTGACGAATAATTTTTTTCCATTGAACATTATTTCATCTGTTGGTTGTACTTTATAACCCGGTTCTGTGGCTATAGCACCGTTCACTTTTACTTTACCGGTGCTGATCAGTTCTACAGCTTCCCTTCTTGAACTTATACCGCAATGTGCTAAAAATTTATTGAGTGGCATGACAACATCAGTTGTTTTTTGCCCGGGAGCAGGTTTTGAAGAAATAGCAACCGTTTGTTTTCCTGGTTTAACAGGTTCATCTTTTTTGAATGCAGGATTTTTAGCGGCCATACGTGCCTGGTACTTCTCTTCTTTCAGTTTATCGAAGTAGGCATTCTTTTCTTTACGGTATTGTTTTTTTTCCTGGCGTACTTCTTCTTTTTTTACGCTATTCTTTTTAGGATTGATGAATTTTTTGAAAGGAGACTGGCTCATTGTATGAAGATTTATGCTGTTTTGCAACAGTAATGAATGGTAAAGATAAGCTATTTGTTTTGTCATGCTTGAGCCTGCCTGCCGGTAGGCAGGGAACGAAGCATCTCCATACCGACCCGACACCCTCGTCTGACCAATATTGAACCGGCGCTAAGTAAAATAAACCAGTCAGACGAGGACGTTAGACTGGTTTATTTTACTTATTGGCAAGCTGCCCGCAGGCCGCATCAATATCTTTACCCCGGCTGCGGCGCACCCTTACATTTACTTTATGTTTAACTAAGTAATCGGTAAATATTTGTGTGCTGTCTTCGTCTGATTTTGCAAACGGGATACCTGCAACGGAATTGTATTCGATCACATTTACCAAATGAGTTGGAATTTTTCGGTAAACTTTCACCAGTTCTTCAGCATCTTCCAAACTATCATTTTCCCCTTTCAACAAAACATACTCAAGTGTAATATCATTCTTTGTCTGTTCGTAAAAATAATTAAGCGCTTCTATCAACGCTGCAATATTATTTGTTTCATTAATGGCCATTATTTTATCACGCTTTTTATCAGTAGCTGCGTGTAAAGAAAGCGCCAGGTTAAAACGTACTTTATCATCGCCCAGTTGTTTGATCATTTTTGCCACACCTGCTGTTGAAACGGTGATTCTTTTTGGGCTCATAGCCATACTGTCACTTGCCGTGATCCTTTCAATTGACTTTAATACATTTTTATAATTTAACAACGGTTCACCCATACCCATGTAAACAATGTTGGTGAGTTTGGTGCCATAAATTTTTTCGCTTTGTTCATTCAATAATGCCACCTGGTCGTAGATCTCATCAAAATGAAGATTACGTTTACGATCCATTAAACCGGTAGCACAGAATTTGCAACTGAGGCTGCAACCTATTTGAGATGATACACAGGCTGTATTTCTTTTTTCGGTTGGGATGATCACTCCCTCCAGTAAATGACCATCATAAGTTTTAAACCGGGATTTGATCGTACCATCGCTGCTGGTTTGTGTTAAATCAATGGTAATTGCATTTAATTCAAAATCTTCCGCCAGTTTTTTACGCAGATCGAGCGAAAGATTGCTCATATCATCAAAATGGCGGGCGTTTTTCTTCCAGATCCATTCATAAGCCTGTATAGCACGGAATTTTTTATCTCCAATGGATTCAAAGTATTCTTTCAGATCAGCTAAACCAAGCTCACGTATATTTCTATTATTTGACATCCTGCAAAGATAATCATCCTAACTTTGGGGCGAATTCCAACTCTAATAGGACAAAAAATTAATATATGGAAACAGTTTATGTTATTGATGCGGTAAGAACGCCGATTGGAAAATACGGCGGCGCACTTTCAACCATAAGACCGGATGATCTGCTAGCGTATGTAATAAAGGCCCTTGTGCTTCGCAATGAAAATATTGATGTGAATGCTATTGAAGACGTGATCGCCGGCGCTGCAAATCAAAGTGGTGAAGATAACCGCAATGTTGCCCGTATGGCTGCTTTGCTTGCGGGACTACCGGTAACGGTTGCCGCAAATACAGTTAACAGGCTTTGTGCAAGCGGGCTGCAGGCAATCATGGATTGTACCCGTACCATTGCCTGCGGCGATGCAGAACTCATGATCGCCTGCGGTGTTGAAAGTATGAGCAGGGCTCCATTTGTAATGCCAAAAGCATCAACTGCTTTCGACCGCAATGCACAGGTGTTTGATACTACCATGGGCTGGCGTTTTATCAATAAAAAACTTTCTGAAATGTACTATCCTTACAGTATGGGCGAAACTGCAGAAAATGTAGCAAAGCAATGGAACATCAGCCGGCATGCACAGGATGAATTTGCATTGGAAAGCCAGCAGAAGTATGCCGCAGCTTTAAAAGCAGGCAAATGGGCAGATGAGATCATTCCCGTACAGGTGCAGGCAGGAAAAGAAACATTTGATCTTGAAAATGACGAACATCCAAGGCTTTCATCATTGGAGAAACTTGGACTATTAAAACCTGCATTTATAAAAGATGGAACAGTAACGGCTGCCAATAGCAGCGGTATCAATGACGGGGCGGCTGCCATGTTATTGGCAAGCGAAACTGCTGTAAAAAAATATGCATTGCACCCGATGGCAAAAGTTGTAAGCATGGCTGTTGCGGGAGTTGACCCTGCTGTAATGGGTATCGGCCCGGTTCCCGCAACCAATAAAGCATTGAAACGTGTAGGATTAACGGTTGCAGATCTTGACCTGGTAGAATTGAATGAAGCTTTT
>JANNBU010000435.1:0-5768 GCA_031385805.1 Ferruginibacter sp. | reverse complement strand
TTATTTGTATTCTATATTCAATTTTTCAAAAAAATCCTTTTCTTCAATTTCCCTTACCTGGCCGGGTTCAAGTGTTCCCAATTCAAGGTTTTCTATAGATATCCTGATCAGTCTTTTACAGCGGTGATGTACAGCAGCCATCATCTTTCTTACCTGCCGGAATTTTCCTTCCGTTAATGTAATGAGCAGCCAGGTATGGTTGCCGTATGCTTCTTTTGTAAATGCTGAATTGTATAATTTTTCCGGTTCATCAACGATCTCAACTTCACACGGAGGCGTAGTATAATTGGCAGCTGCTTTTACACGGATAGAAACACCGGTTCTTAGTTTTTCTAAATTATCCGGGCTTAAAATATTGTTTACCTGCACCAGGTAAACCCGTTTATGAGGAACATCACTGAGGAACAATAACCTCGTTACTTTTTTATTGGTGGTTAATATTAACAATCCTTCAGAATTATTATCCAATCTTCCAACGGCATGAATTCCCCCGGGAAAATTAAAATCAAGGTCGCCAAGTAAGCCAACTTTATCTGAACTCACAAACTGCGAAACCATATTATAAGGCTTGTTAATAATAAAATACTGATGGGTTTGTTTCACTTATAAATTTTAAAGTTCATTATACTGCAATTTCACTCAATTTCGGCAGGTTTATCGTATGTTTCGTTGTAGCTTTACAAACTTCTGAATTAGGAAGCAGGCATGTATATAAAAAATTTTTTTTTCTTCTCTTTATTGACGTTGTTGAGTTTTTTGCTTCAACAAACAACTCATGCACAATGCACTACTCCTATCAATAGTTTTCCTTACAATGAAGATTTTGAAATTACCGATGGCGCCTGGGTAACCGGGTCATCATCAGCAACTGTGGCGTCGGATTGGGAATGGGGTACACCGGTAACCCCTATTAAAACAGTTATTACTGTAGCTGCTTCAGGAACAAAATGCTGGGTAGCAGGTGGCCTGGCAAAAAATTCATATAATAATGGAGAACGATCCTGGTTGCAAAGTCCTTGTTTTGATATTTCTTCTTTAACGAACCCGGAGATATCTTTTAAAGCATTCTGGGAAACAGAAAAAAAATATGACGGTGCAGCATTTGAATACTCAACAGATGGAGGACTTTCATTTACGCTGCTCGGCTCTATAAATTCCAATGCTAATTGCCTTGGTCAAAACTGGTTTAACTATGACCCTGTCAATTTTCTCGGTGGACCGGGCTGGTCTGGAAATATACAACCAACCTCGGGTTCCTGCCTGGGAACGGGAGGAAGCGGTGGTTGGCTAACGTCAAAGCATACCCTTACCTCAGTAGCCGGGGCGACAGGAATAATTTTCAGGTTTACTTTTGCAGCTGGCCTTACCTGCAATACTTTTGATGGTTTTGCAGTTGATGATATTCATATCGGGGAAGCTAGCCCAAACAGCGCTGATTATACCTACACATGTGCTGCAAATAATGCTGTATCTTTCAGCAGCAACATAACAGGCTGTAAGACAAGTGTAGCCTGGGATTTTGGAGATATCGCTTCCGGCGCAAATAACAGTTCTTCACTTGATAACCCGTCACATACATTTTCTTCAGCGGGTAGTTATACTATTACACTTACTGTAAATTTTGTATCAGGACCGGTTTTGTCAAATGCCAAAACGATCAGGGTAATAGCATTAACGCCTGCTATCACAAATCCAATTCAATGCAACGGCGATCAAACAGGAGCGATCACAGTAAATGTAAATCCACCCGGTACTTATAATTATAATTGGGATACGAGCCCCGTTCAAATAAACCCTTCAGTCAGCAACCTCGGGGCAGGAACTTATACGGTGTCAGTAACAGGGACCAATACATGCAGTGCTTCCTTGCCTGTCATAATAACCCAGCCGGAAGTATTAAAGCTTGTAACAAATATTGCTGATGCAAAATGCGGATCGGATAACGGATCAATTAACACTATCGTTACGGGTGGCACAACCTCCTATAATTATACCTGGTCAAACACGGCAATAACCCCTTCAATCAGTAATCTTGCTCCGGGTACCTATTCCTTGCTGATCACAGATGCAAAAGGTTGCACAGCAAATGCAAATAATTTACAGGTTAATGCTGTCGTAGTCCCGGCAAATGTTTCTTTGGGAAAAGATACAAGCATTTGTGCCGGTGAAAAACTTGTACTAAACCCTGGCAATTTTATTTCATATAAATGGCAGGATAATTCAACCGCATCAACATTTACTGTAACAGCAACTGGTGTTTATTCCGTAACGGTTACTGATGGGTTTGGATGTGCCGGTTCTGCGGGTATAAAAGTTACAGTTGATTGTTCAGAAATATTTTTTCCTTCGGCATTCACTCCTAATGGCGATATCCGCAATGATGGGTTTGGGCCTTTGCCAGTAACGGCTTTGGCATCTTTAAGAGAATATAGACTCACTGTTTACGGTCGTTGGGGAGAAGTTATATTCACTTCTTCAGATCCATTCTTACAATGGGATGGAAGGTATAAAGGAAAAAATCTTCCAACGCAGGTATTTGCCTGGACAGCAACCTACATACAGAAAAATTTTGCTCCCGTTTTTCAAAAAGGAACCATCAGCATCATACGTTGATGGCTATTTCCCCGCTTTATAATCAGTGATAACAAAAACGAGCATGATCGCAATGGCAAAATAGAGGTAATAGTAATAGCCTAATGCATTGCCATTCGAGTTGAACCAGAATGAGATCAGTGCCAATGCAACTGCTACAAAAAATTCTATCAATCCATGTAGTGGAAAAGGAATGATCTTAATAATGCCCAATTCAAATCTTGTCAGGATTGTTAAAAGAAAATGCATAGCTGCAAGTGCATAAGTAAATGTACAAAGGTTGCCTTCCATTTTGAAAATCGTTGGAGAAGCCAGTAAAAATATGACTACAGAATAATCCAGTATGCCATGTAATTTGGATGAGATTATTTTCATGGTAGTATTTTGTTTGTGAAAGTTAAGGAATTTATAGAAAGAGGAATAAATAAAAAGGGTTGACTGATGAATCAGGCAACCCTTTTTATTTGCATTTATTTTAGTTTGTAATGTGCATAAACTATTTTAATAAAGATAATTTTTAGTTTTGCGGGTAACTTATACTGAGGAATATTATCCCCAAAAGCCGATCAGGATAAAGGGGCAGTGTTTCTTACCTTAGAACAATTGCTTTATACCGGCGACTAATTCCGTTGCCCATTGTAAATGCTACGATCAGCAATATGGCCGCAACTCCGCCAATAGCCCATACCCATTGCTCAGTATGCCAGGTATTATAACGGGTAGTAGTATCAATAGCTGCTATGCTAATATCTTCTCCCCAAACTATTGCTTGTGTAAAAGTTAAAAGGAACAGAAGGAAAGTAAACTTAATTGATCGTGTTTTAAATAGGTGTTTCATCTTGATTATTTTATGTTAACGAATGCTATCAGGTAATTATTGCTCTGTTAGTTCTATATCCAACAACTGCGCCATAATTTTCGATAGTTATTTTAAATTATCATCATATATGTTGTGTAAAAAATCTTCAACAACTATATTTATTAAGCGCAATAATATTCTAATCTCCTGACCTTATATTCGTAACTGAAACTTTTTCACTACTGTTTTTGCCGCTGGTTACGAGAGCTATGACCAATACCAATAATACTACGCCCCCGACTACCCAAACCCATGGTTGGGCAAACCAGGTTTGTTGCGTTGTTGTACTGGTGCTGGTTGTTGTGCTACTGGTTGTTGCAGAACTATCCTGGCCAAAGGATATGGCACTTACAATTGATAAAATCAAGGACAGAAAAAAATACTTATTAAAACGGGGCATTGTTAATTGTTTCATTGTTATTGGTTTGATTAATGAAAGTTGATATGTGTAGTTATTCAATAACTAAGCCAATTAATCTGTACAAAAAATACATTTATGGCAGAGGCTTTTTTTCTGCAATCAAAAACAATATAATCTTTAAGTAATACCGGCAAGTTGCAGACTTTTCTTCCTGATATACCGGTGGTCTATATTCTCAATAATAGGTTCATCGAGTAAAATGAGTGATACCCCGGGTGCCCTCCACCAATCATTATCAAATAAATTTTGGGCATAAATGACCCCAACTACTATGCTGTAATGGGAATCATTGCGCCATTCTTCGATCCATTCAAATTCGGCCTCATTGATCTTTCTGATATCATTTATGCCAACGTATACCTTGAGATAATAATCATGGGCAAGCCGGATATTGTTATCGGGATGTAGTTTTTTGTATTCATATTTGTAACCATATCTTAAAGCGGCAATATCACTCAACACGGCAGCTGCTGTTGGAAAAGCCCCGGCACCCTTTCCTTTAAAGAATTGCTTATCGGCAAATGAACTTTCTGTGATCAATGCATTGAATTCATTTTTTACGGTATAGAGGTCATCATCCGCAGGAATGAATTGCGGTAAAACAAATGCTGCTAATTTTCCATTGACCAACCTTTTTGCCTGCGCTACTAATTTTACCTGTAATTTTTTTTCTTTTGCATAATTGCTGTCCTGTGTAGTAATGGAGCAAATACCATTGAAAATAAAATCTCCGGGTTTTTGTAGCAGGCCAAATGAATGAAGGGTAAGTATGGTTAACTTATTTACTGCATCATATCCGTCAATATCAAGCGTGGGATCACTTTCGGCAAATCCTAATTGCTGTGCCTGCAACAATGCATCTTTGAATGATAAATTTTCAACTGCTATTTTGGTAAGGATATAATTGGTAGAACCATTGACAATTCCTTTAACAGCGTTCAAAAGATCATTATCGTAATATTCTTCCAGGTTTCGTATAATGGGTATGCTGGCACAACAGGAAGCTTCATATAAAAATGCCGTTTCATGTTTCTTTTGAAGGAATAACAATGCTGAAAAATTTGCCGCGATCATTTTTTTATTGGCACTTACAACCATCTTACCTTTTTGCAAAGCTGTTTTTACAATTTCAAATGCAGCATCTGCATCATCAATTAATTCCACGATCACATTGATATCTTCATCATCGAGTAATTCAGCAGCATTTGTTGTAAAATGATCCGCAGCAATACTTCTTTTTTTTGAAGCAGATCTGATGCAGATCTTTTTTATAGATGCATTCAATGCAGGGGTGCTTTGTAACACATCGTATAAACCTTTTCCAACAACACCGAAACCGAAGAGGCCGATGGTTATTTTATTGGGTTCTAAGTTCATGGTTATTTTTTAATTGATGATATTCAGTAAATCATTCTCTGAACTTTTCACTTTTAGGTTTTCATTTTTCACTTTCTCAAATGCCTGTTGCAGATCAGCAACCAGGTCTTCCACATCTTCAAGGCCAACACTCAGGCGAACTAAACTATCAGCAACGCCTGCAGCCCTGCGCTTTTCAGCAGGGATGCTTTTATGAGTCATCTGTGCCGGATGACAGAGCAGGCTTTTTACACCTCCTAAACTTTCGGCTAATTTAAAATACCGGGTACTGGTTACAAATGCAGTGGCAGCTTCTTCTGTATCATTTAAAAGTGTGAATGAAACGATTCCTCCAAAACCTTTGCTTTGTGTTTTAGCAATAGCATGATTCAAATGAGTTTTTAATCCGGGATAAAAAACTTTGTCTATTGCGGGATGCGTTTCTAAATATTCTGCAACAACCTGGGCATTGCGGCAATGTTGCTGTACACGTAAATGAAGTGTTTCAATACCACGAATCACTAACCAGCTATCGAATGG
>JANNBU010000430.1:0-35226 GCA_031385805.1 Ferruginibacter sp. | reverse complement strand
ATAAATATTGGGAGATATATTCATCACAAGGCCAAGGTTTGCAGGCACAAGGCCGGCAACAGTGCCTGTACCGTCGGTGAAACCGTAAGTTGTTGCCCACCAGGTATTGTTATTAGGAATAGTGAGTTGAACCACCGCATTCGGTAGCGGGTTGTTGTTCTGGTCCTTTACATGAATGGTCAGGTAAATAGCATTGGCCGGCACATCGCAATTCCAGAAAGAGAAATGGCTTACCTGCATGTCGTAATAATCTCCATTTTTTGTTGCAGTGCCTTCTTTTACCCATACACCTTTGTCATCAAGGCTCCAGGTATTAATGCTGGAAGGGGCTTTTCCTGTTAAGGATGCCGGGATGGCCATTTTTAGAGCGGCTGTTTTTCCAGTTGCTAACTGCAAGGATTGGCCGCCGGAAGATTCAAGTTCAACTGCGATCATACCGGTAGACTGCAGTACATACATTTTACTGCTGTCTTTTCCCATCATACTTCCCGGTACTGTAGCTGCAAAATCACTGGCAGTAGGATCAATATAGGTTGCATACACTTTTACCGAACCGGTATAAGCAGCGCCAGTGCTTTTTACAACGATGCCATTCTGCGGAAAAGCGATCGTAGTACCATTGGGCAAACTTACCATACCGCCGGAAGCAGCATCAACTGTTCCGCCAAGGGTTTTTGGTATCAGTTTTATAGAGAGATGATTTCGGGAAGCTGTGGCCGAAAAGGAACGGTAGGCTTTGAAATAACCTGTTTTACTAACGGTAACGGTAGATATATATTTATCCAGCTGTACATTGCTGGTATGAAAAAAGCCTTTGGTATCCGTTTGGTATGTTGTCCCCAGCAGTACAACATCTGCATTCTGTACCGGGCTGTTATTCTCATCTACAACAATTCCCGTTACGCTGCCCGTTACAGGGGAAGCAGCAGGAATTGAAAAGCCGGGAAAATCATCAATTGGTGGAACATTAGTATCTATGTCTTTATTACAGGAAAAAAAGAGAAGAGCGCCGAACAATAAGATGCACACGGGAAGATTTTTGTTACTCATATCAGTTGTTTTATTTAAAAAGGCATTTCAAGATAAAGTTTTATTTTTTAAGAATGCGGATTGTTGTGAAATAATGCAACCGGCTCTGTCGCCGGTTCGAGAATTCACCAGAAGTGTTTGGAGGTTCGTTTAATTGATATGCTCTTTTTTGCTCTTAAGTAATAAGTTTCTAACTTATTGATTTCTATATTCTTCTTTTCCTTGATGAAAAGAAGAAAAAATCAAGGGCTTTCTTTAAACTCCCACTTTAAAAAAGTTTCCGTTTTAGTTTTTGTTCCGAATCTAAGCGTAGAATTACTGCTGCTGAGGCTACTTTGCACAACTGATCTACATAGCGGCTTCCCCCAACCTGCCTGCCGGTAGGCAAGTCGGGCTGTATTCGATTGGGGGTGTCTTTTTTTGTTACTTTTTTGGACAAGTAAAGAAATAAATCGATACAGAAATTCCGGCTCGTGAAGGTATGAGAAAGAGAGTTAATTGTAGTTATGGAATTCAACCCTTTCAGGGTTATTGTTACGAGTATGGTTACAATTCCCGAAATACTCCGGGACAAGTGATGCCTTTTAAACATACCAGTCTGTGACTGGATTAGTACTGCTAAAGCCGGTCAAAGACCTGCAAGTTAAATGAAACACAAGTGGTCCTGCGGAACACTTGCGACAGTGGGGGATCTTATTCCTTAAAAATTTTAAAGCAACCCAGGTTAATCCCTGCTGTATTTTTATATTTAAGGATATACATGCCGCTTCCAAAATTTGAAAATGGAATAGTTGTGTTGTTTGCCCCATTTGTAAGGTTGATGGTCTTTGCCAGCAATTGTTTACCGGTAATATCAAATACAACCAATTGCAGCAATTGTAATTTATCAGATTGTATTTTAATTTTTAAAATATCTTTTACCGGGTTAGGGTATAATTGTGTGATACTAATATCTTTTTTAACCGTCTTAATGCTGAGAATCTCCGAAAACCCAATGCTGCCATCTGTATCAATTATTTTTAAGCGGTAAAAACTAACTCCCGAAAAAGGATAAAGATCTGTTGTGGCATAAGCAGCCCCCGAACTGCTACTACCCTTTGGCGATATTTCAGCTAAACAATCGAAATCCATTCCATCAGCACTTCTTTCCACTATGATCTTTTTTACATTATACTCAGCAGCTGTGTTCCAATACAGGGTTACCATGCCATTATTTGCCTTAGCGGTAAAACTTAAAAGGCTCAGCGGCAATGGTCCACATACTGGTAGAGCCTGCATTCTACCGGTCATAAAAACCTTTGCTTTATTAATTATTTCCGCCCAGTAAGCGGTAGGGCCTGCGGGAATAAATGTTCCGTTACTCGTGCCCCAATATTCATGATCCTGCCCGGCCGCAGGATAAAATTCATGGTAAATAGTTGTCCTGTTCAATTGTTCATTCAACTCTTGTGATCCTCTTACATAAGAGATAGTAGGTAACCCGAATGGATAGCCTTCCGTAAAAGGAACAGTTCCATCAGTCGTTCCATGAAAAAGCAGGGCGGGAATATTGTTATTGCTTTGTATCCATGAAGAATCCTTTGTAGCGCCCCAGCAGGAAATGATGCCTCTTACTTTTGAAGAAAAAAGATAATTGTTTCCTGTACAGTCTTTACAACCCAGGTTGGGTGAAGAAAATGTACTTGCAGGTCTTTCACTATCATCAACATATGCAAGGCCAAGTGCTAAAAATGAACCTGCACTGCTTCCCCACAGAAATATTTTACCCGTATCAATATTATATATCGATGCATTTTGTTTGAAGAACCTGATCGCCGAACTGGCATCCTGTGTGCCCCGCCATACTGCACGTTCGGAACTATTGCTGCTGAGTAAATTGAAATTCAAACGGTAATCCATAGAAGCAGTAACATAACCATAGTGTGCGAAAGAATCGGCAAGTGCCTGCATATCCTGGTTTCCTTTAGAACCATTAATGAAGCCTCCTGAATGAGCAAATATGATCAGGGCCCTTTTTGGCTCAGCATCTCCCACGGGTTGAAAAATGTCAAGTTTCAGATCTTTGGCGGTAGTAAAAGATTCAGAAATGTAAATAGATGTTATTGCCGGGGCATTGCCATAAATGACATTGGCGGTTTTGTCGACAGTATTGAATATTCTGTCGAAATACCGGCACTGAGAGTGAACGGATAATGGGAAAAGAAGTAGTAGTAGAAAATATTTCATTTTGCAGTTTTTATGATAGCGATAACTAATATAAAGCTAAATTTTTACATTTTGAAAAATATAAATAGTCGGTTAAAATGGATTCTAATTATTTAAAAAATAAATATTTTATCCTTCTTTTTGCCTGATCAAAAAGAGCATAAATAATTATTATTATTCAATTACGTTGTGGCTGGTAAGTTCACTTGCAAAGTCTTTTGCTTTTATGGTAAGGGTTGGTAAAAAATAGGCCAGGGGCCGGTTGGCTGGCACCGCTGGAAATATAAGACCAAGGAGCCTACGCCTGTAACTAAAAAAGATGAAGCCGAAACCCCATCTTTAAATTTATAATACCATGGTCTGCATTAATACCTCTTCACCACCCGAAACACAAACCTTTCAGGCATACCGACCACGCCGCCGGCTTCTCTTCTTTTTTTAAGCGCATCCGAGTTCCAGTAGGCCCTGGCTTTGGCGGTGTCCATTAAAGCGGTTACCAGCATGATCTTTTTATCGTCATCAGCGTCTGTTGCGATAACCCTGGTGCTGATGCCATTATCCGTACGCTCCTGCTTGCCTTCATCGAAGGATTTTTTCCAGGCATCCTTGTCTTTCACTGTGAACAGGGTCATAGACCGGATGGGAGTGGAGAGCACCAGTGTATCCTGGAAAAAGTTAGTCATATATTGTACCCTGGGCGTACCCGTTACCCCGCTTTTTTGCATCACCTGCTTCAGGCCGGGAGCTTTGGAAAATGCCTTTGCCTTGTTCATATCATCGGCTTTTACTGCAACCATCACCATATTGGAATCTTCCACGCCGCGACCGATCACATAACTATGCAAGCCATTCGCCAGGCGGGCAGAATCATGGTTATCATAAGCAGTTTGCCATTTGGCAAAATCAGCCACTTTATGCCGGATGATGAGCATGTGTTGCGGGGTGCTGATAATTGTATTTGCTGCTGCGGGAGGAGTTACTACTGCAGTGGTATCGGCCGTGGTCATTGTATCAGTTGTGCTTTTCTCCTCTGCTTCGCCGCAAGAGATAAAAAATAATGTGATGGCTGCATACAGGAATTTGTAGATAGATCTGGATCTGTTCATTGGTTCTGGTTTAATAATGAATAAATAAAAAAGTAGCTTTTTTGCAAGTGGCGAAGAGGGGCATCATGCAACTGCTGTTTGTTGTCCGTTAACAGCAGTTGTAAAGGAGGACAAGGTTATAAAAAAATTCAGGGAATACAAAGCTTTTTGGGGTTTCTTTTTTGCCTGATCAAAAATCTTCTTTTGTTTTTGAACCTTGATATACCGAAAATGTAATTATAATTCCGATAGCTCATAGCTAAAAAAACTGTCGGGCTGAGCCTGCCTGTCCGGTAGGCAGGCTTGTCGAAGCCGGTTTAGGAATCTTCAAAACACTTTTGGTGGCACACAAACAATATTACAATCGTAAGAAGTCCGGTTCCTGTGCCAGCAACCAGGGCAATGGTTTTTATGCTAAAGCTAAATCCTTATTTTTTGTACCTTAGCGTTACTCCCCCATAAATTCATTCCCTACATAATTTATTACTCACTTAAAAAATTTAAGCTATGATCATTGTACATGATACTTTTATCTGCAAACCCGGTAACGCATCCAAAGTTGCCAAAATGTTTAAGGAAGCCATGGTTGATAATATTGATGTGGTCAATATCCTTACCGACATGACCGGCGAATACAACCGGGTAATAATGGTAAGCAAACACGACAGCCTTTCTGCCTATGAACAAAGTTTTAAAAAATATATGGAGGATACGGAAGAGATGAAAAAGATGAAAGAAAAAATGAAAGGATATCACGATATGTATTTAACCGGCTCAAGGGAAATTTTTCAGGTTTGGTAGGGGTTAAAATTCCGATTCGTGTGCTACCACAAATGTTCGGAAGATTTCTAACACAGGTCTTTAATTAGTTTATCAGGGCTAAAGCCCCCTGGCAGCAATACTTTCCTTTAACCCCAGCCTTAAGGCTGGGGTTAAAGGAAAGTCATCTTACGAACACTTGTGCTGGACCATGAACCGGGACAATCGGGCCGTTAGCCCGAAGGGCTTTGATATGAATAACCGTTGGTGAAACCAGCGGCTGGTAATCATACTAAACCCCAACCCTGAAAAGGTTGAATATATGTTTGCGGTTGGCGGGATTTGAAAACGGTTCGTGAAGCGAAACCAGGGCAGAAGGGCATTATCTAATTATATATTGAGCACAAAACAACTTGTTATATATTTGCCTCATGATGAAATACTCATTTCTATTGCTTTTTGTATTGTCAATTGTTTCATGCAAAAAAGACACAGCTCCAACTAACAACCCAGGCACCACTTCCCCGGCCGTATTCAGCCTTACTGATGGCGCAGGAAACTGCTATACCCCGGTTGTACAAGGATCATACACAGCCGGCACGCCGTTAACTACAGCAAATAAAGTTATCATCCAGGTGAATGTAACCACGACCGGCACATTTTCTATATCAACCAGCAATTTAAATGGCTATAAGTTTATTGCTTCAGGAACATTGTCAACCACAGGTTTACAGTCGATTACGCTTCAGGGTACCGGTACACCAATATTTGGGGAAACTGACCAGTATCCGATCATAGCAGGTTCTGGCTGTAAAATTATTATTACTGTTTCAGATCCTCCGCCACCGGTAATTAATGAGAATGACCACATGTATTTTGGCAATCCGAGTAATGCAACATTTTCTTTAGGCAGTGCAAATAACTACCTGATGAGAAAGGATTACTATGCATTATCCTATAGCAGTGACAGGGGTACTCCCAACTGGGTAAGCTGGCATTTATATGCAAATGACCTGGGCCCTGTTCCAAGACAGGATGACTTTAGGGAAGATCCTGATCTGCCGGGTGGATGGTATCGAGTACAGGACGCTTCTTATACTGCTACAGGTTTTGACAGGGGCCATAATACGCCATCCGGAGACAGAACAAGTACAGTTGAGGCCAATTCGGCTACATTTTTAATGACCAATATCATCCCGCAGGCTCCATACAATAATCAAATAGTATGGGCAGGTATGGAAGACTCATTAAGGCGTTTGGTTACCCTGGGCAATGAAGTTTATACCATTATGGGCAATTATGGAACAGGTGGAACAGGCAACAATGGTTATGCAACAACGATAGATGGCGGAAGGGTAACAGTTCCTGCGAAGATCTGGAAAATAGCCATTATTATTTCTAATGGAGATAATGATAGTAGCCGGGTTAATGATAATACCAGGGTAATTGCTGTTGATGTTCCCAATACGAACACTTTATTTTCTACCTGGAAGAGTTACCGTACCAGTGTTGATGCTATTGAAGCTGCCACCGGTTATGATCTAATATCAAAACTCCCTGCCTCATTACAGGCGGTATTGGAAGCGAGGATTGATAATTTGTGATTTACTAACTTATTAGCGTAAGCGCTTTTCTTCGCCGTGGCCTGGTCCCTGTCTGCCGACAGGCAGGTTTTGACCAGCCACGATTCTATAATTTTTTCGAAACTTATATCATGTTACCGGCTGGTGAAAACCTGCCTTTGCCGGCAGGCAGGCACCAGACCGGGGCAGGGAACATATCATCCGTTCATCCATATTTCTATAACTGCAATGCTGTTATTATTGTTTTATAAATTTAATGATCGTGCGCCCGGTATTTCTTTCTGCAATTAACATATACAGTCCCGCACCAAAGCTGGCTGGTATGCTAAGCTGGCCATTTACATTTTGAAAATTATGATCGTAAACAATCCTGCCTCCTGCATCAACAACCGAAAGCCGCAGTTTACCTGGATCACCGGAAAACAGTAAGTCCAGGTGGTTGCTTACGGGATTGGTAAGCAGTTGCACATCCCGGTTTTTTATTTTCTCCAGCCTCAACGCGATAACTTTGCTATGATCCGTTTTTCCATCCCTATCAGAAATGAGCAACCGGTAGTAAATGATGTCCTTACCATAATTGGCAATTCCCGGATCCAGGAAAGAATAATACGTTGGATGAGCAGTATTCCCTTTTGAAGCTACTCTTCCAACAGTATAAAAATCAGTCCCGTTGAAACTACGCTGTATTGTAAAATCTTTAGTGTTTACTTCCTGCATCGTACTCCAACTCAATAATGCATCCGGGGTTTTTAATGAAACTGTAAAATTTAAAAGTTTAACCGGTATGGGAAAAAAATTCCCGTCAACAACAAACAGGTCGCCATTCACATCGTTGCCATCTGTTGCACTGAAAATGATCTTTGTTCCATTGGTAATAAAATTTAGTTCCGGGTCGGCATTGTTGGCATTCAAATAAATATCCTGTACGATCGTTGTGCCGCCGGAAGTCCCGTCGGTTCTCCACAATTCATTTCCCCGGGTGCCGTCTGTCGCATTAAAGAAAAAGCTGGTGGAGGTATATACATATTCAATTCCATTACCGATATCTATACCGTCATCAGGGCCTGTATAAATATCTTTGACAATATTGGTTCCTGCTAACGTGCCATTAGATACCCATAATTCAGATCCTTCTGCTACTGTACCTGCAGAAAAGAAAAATTTATTTCCCTGGAACAGCGACTGGCCGATTGTACCGCCTAATACATCATAATTATATGGTACGAAAATGAACGGTATCATTCCCGCAATTGGAGGGGTGAATGACATGAATAGGACTGTACCTGCGGGTGTGCCATTTGATTCCCAAAGTTCGCTGCTTGAACCATCCGAAACTGAAAAAATAAATTTACCAGGGAAGTTGACAGCCCCGCTGACAAATACGATCGAAGTCAGCATGCCCGGGACAATATCTTTCAACAATGACGTATTTAGCGGGTTCCCATCTGTCTTCCATACCTGCCCGGTACCGGTTCCATCAAAAGCGCCAAAATAAGCGTTGCTGTTAAAGGTATGAAAGCCCTTAAACACGGGAAATGGAACGCCGGGGAATAATTCAAATTCTGTGGAGCTGAACGGGCCAATATTTATATCCTTCAGGAGGATAGTACCGCCCGGGGTACCGTCGGTTTTCCATACTTCTCTTCCACTGGGTGCATCAGTGGCGATAAATAATACTAAAGAATTAAAACGATAAAAAAAAGCCGGGTTGGAAGAATCTGCGCCGGTATTACCTGTATTGATATCTTTCAGTAATACCGTTCCGGGACCTGAGCCGTCGGATCTCCATAGTTCAATGCCTGAAGAAGCCGTTTTGGCTGCAAAAAGCAGGTAAGTGCCCGCATTAAATAACTGGTAATTATCTATTGAATTGCTGCTGTCCGTTCCCGTTACAATGTCTTTTACCAGGGTAGTTCCGCCGGGGCTACCATCGGTTCTCCACAATTCACGTCCTTCAGCTGCGGTAGCTGCAGTAAAATAAACAAAGCCATTCATCGGAACCATTTCAGCAGGCAGGGAACCTGTAGTGCCGGTGTATATATCCTTTACCAGGATAGTACCGCCCGGGGTGCCATCCGTGATAAAGACCTCCGAACCCGTTGCAGCCGTATGGCCCCTGAAGATCAATTTGCCGGAAAGCAATGCAAAGGGGCCTTCATATTTAATGCTGGTAGATATCTGGACTGTTCCCACAAGCGTTGCGTCTGAAACCCATACCGTACTATCTATGTCTGAAACCACGATCGTTTTTGTATTGTCTATAGGAAATTTTACGTGCAGGCTTTTGTTTGAATTGATCTGGGTAACCTGTGCACGGGTAACAAGCGTAAAAACTAATATACACATGCACAAAATAAATTTTGTTTTCATCTGTTTATTTTTATTGTTGTTAAAAGATCTTATACGGTCTTTAAGGAAGGTATCTCCTGGGTTATAATTCAATATTGCGGCATGCGAGTAGTGGGTTAATTTGATTACGTTTGGTATCCGAATATCCTTTCCTTTCCCCTTTGTCATGCTGAGCCTGCCTGCCGGTAGGCAGGGTACGAAGCATCTCTCGTGAAATTCTTCCACAGCCTGTACTGAGGAACGAAGTATCAGAATGCCAAATTAGTCCACTACCAGTGTCAGAGGATGGCTTATTATATTAACTGATCAGTGTAATAAACTGCCAGCAAAATTTACAGGTGGCTAGGTAGAAGCTTTGATTTTAGAAGGACATTACGGACCTGGTTCGATCATTATTATCCAGGCCGGGGATGAAGTTAGTATTCGGTTTTTTTACTACTATAAATGTAAACAATACTAATTGAAAAAGGAAGTAATTTCCAGGTTGCCCCACGTCTTGGTTCGTGCCTCAGGATACTTAGTGCATGTTAGACCACGGGGAAATTTTCGGACAGAATGACTTGTTTTATTACCTTGTGTGTAAACACATAGGTTATGAAACTAAAAATCATATTTTTTATAATTGTTATTGGGTTACTAAACTCTTGCACGGATAAGAGTGATAAAGGCAGGTATTTGGTTCTTGGAAGTTCGGGATCAGTTTCAACTATTTTAGATACTAAGATGGGAGATATTTATACAATTCAATCCTATTCAGACTACCCTCCACACATATACAAGAGGTCATTATCTACAGCATCTACAAAATAACGCTACTTCTTTTTAGCTGCTTTCTTCTTTACTATTGGCTTTGGATTCCCTGCAACAGATGCAGCTATAATATTATAAAATAGCTGCGATGCCTCTTTATTGGACTTCTTTTTTACTGCTTTTGCCATACTGCAAATATAACTCAATTATTAAACAGATTAATAATGCTACTGCCACAACCACGTCAATTTGGTTCCACACTTTTCTTGTAAAATGTATTTTATATATTGGGTTAAAAAGGATAGCACAAGCTGCCCATAATACCCCCAGTATAGAATTTTTACTTTCAAATTCCTGCCATGCTAAGTAAATAAATCCTGCACAAGCAGCAATTCTTACAAATTGAAAGTATCCATAAGGAACTTTTAAAAGGCAGCCCAACAATAAAGCTGCAATAATTACTTTGATAATAGTTTTCATAAACAATTTTAGTCAGGGATTAATCGGTATCTCTTTTTTATATTCTCTACATAGAAAGAGCCTTTTGAATAAGCCTCTGTAAAGGATACCCATAATGATTTAGGTACGTTCTCATGTATATATTCATGTCCTTTATCAGTACTGTATATGAAGTAACCATATTTGCCATCGCAGCTATAAAAGTTTGCAGCAGTTATCCATGAACTACTTCCAGATGGTAATTCATCTGTGTAATTAAAGTCTGCACTTTTTATTGCATCAATAGCACTTGAATAAGAATAAAATTTTTCAGGTAAATCTTTACAGGATTGAGATTTACAATTTATTGAAAATGCTACAAGAGAAATAATTATCAATATCTTTTTCATACTCCTAAAAGTATAGTTTGAAACTCACAAATGCAATGGAAATGGGAATTAAAAAGCCCTATAAAAGAAGATAGGGTAAGATAATGTGGATAACTTTCTGTCATAGTCTGTTTTATTTCTGTCCTATCTTATATTATTTCTTATTATCTTTACCTTATCTCATCCTTAAAATCATTAAAAATGAGCACAAATCCAGCTATAACAGAGTTAGAAAAGGTAGAAAAAGACCTGCTTATTAAAATAAAGGAGGTGCGGAGCACTATGGCTATGCTGCGTAATATGTATAGTAATGGTGAGGATACCTCAAACAACCCCGAATTTGATGGTTCTGAGAAGTATGCTGATTTCGATAAAAAAGCAACTTTTAGGGATAAGTTAGCCTATGTATTTAGAAAGGAAAATAGATTTCTTCACGTTAGAGAGATCGCTGAAACTATGCACAATCTTGAGCCGAGATATGATATTAAGAATATTCTCGGCAAGCTATCCCCCGCTATTACATTTCTAAGAAAACAAGGAACTATTGTTAAGGTAGTAGTAGGAAAATCTCATTTAAATACATTCTGGGGAAGCAAAAATTGGGTGAATAATGATGGTAGCCCTAAGCCACAGCATATGTATGATAAAAACCAAATCAATAATTCACGTAAAGCAGAGGAGATAACTATATGAAAAAAGCCATCTGGTGAGACAGACGGCAAAGAATTAAAATATTGCAATAAGAGAGGTCGTTTAAAGCTTTGGTCAGCAAAACCCTTGTTACCGTTATAACGTAAAACACGGTAGGCGACCCTCTTTTTCTATTATAAAGATAGGGCAAAAACACATACGGCGATCAAATGTGCCTAAAAATAGTTGGCTGACTGTCAACACAAAAAGAAGGAGCCATATTGTGACCATCAATATATATGGCATAAGACCAGGTCTTAGAGAAGGGGCGACCAGCCTCATTAACTGGACACGTTCGCACTCCTTTGGCTTTTTCTTCTAAGTCCTCGCTATTAACGGTAGCGGGGGCTTAGTTTTTCAAAGGTAAGTAAATAAGTTTAAAGTTGCAAACTTTAAACAGAACTTATTAATAATCAAGGGATTTGAGAGTAATAAAAAATATTTAGTACAAAGTTTGCAACTTTCAACTAAAGTACATATCTTAGCATTATGAAGATTGAGATAAACAATTTAATGACTGTTAAAAATTATGCGATTCAAGAGGGTGTAACAGCATCTTACATTTATAAATTAGAGAAATTGGGAATAATGAACACATTTAAAATTGATGGGGTAAAATTTGTTGAAGTAAACAAATATCCTACTATACCAATCGTCAAAAGACGCTAACATATTTTTTTATCACAATAGTTGAAAGTTATAAACTAAGGATAAATGAAAACATTCAAAAACATATTAGACTTCCAAAAGGAATTTAGCAGCGAAGAAAAATGTAGGGAGGTGTTAGAACAACAACGCTGGAATGGAACACCGGCTTGCCCTTTCTGCGGCTCTATAAATGTTTGCCGTTTCAGTAATGGTAAAATATTCAAGTGCAGAGAAAAGCAATGTAGGCAAAAATTTAGTGTGCTTGTTGGTTCTGTTTATCAAAACACAAAAATTCCTCTTACTAAATGGTTCCTTGCAACCTACATATTGAGTGTTCACTCTAAAGGATTAAGCACATTACAATTATCCAAATTGCTCGGTATCTCTTTAAAGTGTACATGGCATCTTACACATCGTATTCGTGAAATGCTGAATGATAAAGCACCAGACTTACTGGAAGGCATAGTAGAAGTTGATGAAACACTCATTGGTGGCTCACTTTCAAACATTCATGCAAGCAAAAAGAAAAGATTAAATCTAAAAAGAGATTCAAACAAAACTATGGTTTTTGGCGCTATTCAGAGGGATGGCAAAGTAAGAACAAGGGTAATACCTAACGTAGACATTGAAAGTATAAGCGAAGCAATAAGTGATTTTGTTGCTGTTGACAGCACTATGGTATCTGATGAAAACAGGGCATATAATAAAGTTGGTGAAAAATATAAACATAGGAAAGTAAATCACAGGAACGGTGAATATGTACGTAAGGAAGATATATTAGTTCATACTAACAGCATCGAATCTTATTGGAACGTTCTAAAGAAACAAATAGACGGCATACATCACAGCGTCTCTCCAAAACACCTACAACGCTATTGCAATGAAAATTCTTTTAGGTTTAATAACAGAGAATTATTTCAAGATGAAAGATTTGCTGCTGCATTATCAAACTGTCAAGGTTCACTAACATTTAAACAATTAACAGGTAAAGAATAATACAATGACTAACGGACAATTATTAATATCAATCGGTAAGAAAATAAGAGAAACAAGGAAAGCAAAAGGCGTATCATTGCGTGAATTATCCGCTATGGCTCCCGTTCATAAAAGTTCATTATCTGAAATAGAAAATGGATTAATGAATGTGAAAATACTTGCCCTGAAAAAATTGGCAGATACATTAGGAGTAGATGTAAAAGACTTTCTTTAAAATATGGTTTTCAATTTTTGAATTTCAATCATTGCTTGTTCCTTCCAATTTGTGGAATCTTTAGAGATATTTGCATCCAATCTGCCACCAGTAAATTTATTACCTCTTACATAAATGGATTTTATTCCCAAAAAATAACCCCCAATATCTATTAATGATGGACTTGGGTTATTTGTTGAAATTGCACAAACTATAAGATTTTGTTTATCTCTTATTTCTAACCTGTGTTCATCATTTCTAAATGTTAATCTGTTAGGTATATAAACCTTCCAATGATTGAACTCAATATCTGCAATGTATTGCCCAGTTTCAATATCTTTAAATTGAGCCGATATATATAGCTTGTCATCGTGAATTATTAAATACATTAATGTTTCAACAGGAAGATTATCTGATCCGTTGTTTGACTTTATAAGCACTGGATTTTGTAATTCATCATACGAATGTGCGTAGTCATTACTCCCTACATAAATATTATATCCTCCAGTTTTGCCAGCAGGTGGAAGAAGAAGACCAACTATTTTAGGATAAGAATCTTTAACTGGTAAAGTAGAAAACACGGGAGGTTTTTCAGCTGAGGAATCTATTTTACTTTGCTTTGTTGAGGGGTTTAATTGTGTGGGCTTCAAATCACCTTCTTCAAAATCAGATTTATCTTTTTTATATACAATCCCAATTATTGAAACAACCATTATAATCAATCCTATGATAAGTTCAATAATAAATTTCCTTTTGCCTTCTTTTCTTTGAATTTCTTCTTCTTTATTTTTAGGCTTACTTCTCTTTCTAAAAATTCCCCATCCGCCATTAACTAATAATACAAAAGCTACAATCGGGAAGATATATTCAGTCCATTTCATTATTGCTGTCATTTCGGTAATTTGAGTGTAGGCAAAATAGCCCTACCAAATAACCTATAGCAAAAGATAATAAAATAACCGGGAATAATATATTAAATGACATTATGGCTCGTTTTACAGATTTGGTCTAACAGACACTAAGTTACCTGCCTCACGAACCAGGCATTCCGTTTTGGGTGGCAAGAACCGGGGCTAAGATATTTCACAGAGTTCTCGCTAGCGCAAGAGTTCCTCTTGTGCTTTTCTTTAGCCGGTCTTTGACCGATCAAATAATGCAATTAAATTATTAAGAGAATGCTAAGTCTCGAACAGTCAAAGACTATCGCCAGTTAGGAGACATGCTATGATTGATAATACGGCAACACAAACTTCATAAACCATTGAGGAGGATTATTTACTTTCAATTGTAAAGACCCTTCAGAAATTTCTGCAATTAATTCCAGTCTTTTTCCAGAATTATCAAAGAGATAAACCCTGTCAGATAATTTTATTGCGGAATATAAATTCTTAAGGGTATCAGGGTACCGTGATCTGATTTTTTCATCGTCAACCGGATGGCCTCCTTTTGCGACCCTATCGGCAACCCTACTTACATTAATTTCTTTATTATCGATGCAGACAAAATATAGATACGTTTTATATCCTCTTTTTTTTGCTGCAGCTATTTCTTTAAGTTTGCCGGGATGACTCATTACTGTTTCAAAAGAAAATGATTTATTGTCTTTATATAATAACCACCGGATAAATGCTGCAACAAAAGATGCTTCATAGCTATGAGTATCTTTTGCCTTATCAACTATAAAGTTTTCATTTATTTCAATTTTAATATTATGGCCTTCTGCACTGGCTTTTACATGCAAGGTTTTTGCTTCCTTTGTTTTTGAGAAAGCCATAAGATCTTTATTAGTTGCTTTAATCCCAATCGACTGGAGGTCTATTAGGCCACTGTTGTTTAGAAGTTTTTCCAGTTCATCAGCATTGATGAAATAACCTGGATCGTATTGTTTTTTGAACTCATCGAACAAAGTGCTTTTACCCGAACCGTTGGGGCCGGCAAATATCCTTAGGCGTTTATTTTTTTGCATGGAAAACCATCCCTTTTTTTAATGGGTGTGACGCTTTTTTTGGTAAGGTCTTTTTTACGGCTGCGGTAATTATTATTTCTTTAGTGCCATCTGGATATTCTTTATAGAGCACCCCATTTTGCATGAAGGTAATAGGAAGGCCTAATGCTTTAGTAGCTCTAATGGCGTTGGCAGCTCCGGCACGTCCTACTTTCACCAATGTGGCAGTTTGCCTTGCATCAGACCTGAATGAAACTCTGCCGGCCTTAGTTACAGTTGCTGATTTTGTAACAGTTTTTGAAGTTTTTATTTTGGCTGATTTTTTTGGAATTGCTTTTGCCATATTTATTTTTTCTGTTATCACAAATTTACTAAATACCAGTTAACTTCTCTAATTCTCTTGTCGAACAGGCCGCTAAAATTAACATTGGCAAAGTTTTGAACTTTTGCAAATGTTTTTGGGCACTCGTTATAATAAACACGTGCTTCACCTCCTTGTGTTAAATATTTACCAGCCGGTGGAAGTTCATGAATCCATAAACCATGTTCCTTTGAAGATTGTTCTAAGAATTGAGCCTGCTCTTTTTTGATGATTGCATTACTTTCGAATTTTTCTTTAACCGTTGTACTTGTAGAAAAGCGTCCGTATAAGAGATTGCGGATTGTCGTGCAATGATCATGGTTCCCCTTGAGGATAATTCCTTTAGTGATATTTTCAATTTGAATTCGGGTATCATCCGTTATCATTTGATACAAATTAAAATAAAAAAACAGTATATGCAAGTGAGAGAAAGATTACCCGGCTAGCGCAAGATAAAAGTTAGTTGAAATTTAAACCTCCGCCGTGGCCTGGTGTTCCCAGCAGCCACGTTAGTTTCCATATTAAATTTAAAACAATGAGGGAATATGAAGTGTTTTTGATACAAAAGAAATAATTTGTAAATTTGAGTATGCCTGTAACTACTAAAAATAAAAGCAAAACAAAAAAAGTAATGTCAAATGGAGTTGTTGACAATACCGTTGGCAATTACGAAAAACATCCTTTTTTTGTAAAAAAAGCAAATGAAATGAAGGCTTTGATCAAAGAATTTGGATTGCCTAAAGAGTTAACGAAAAAGAAATAATACTGCAATAGAAATTATTAAAAGCATCAGCATTGAGTTGATGCTTTTTTTATTTGCTTACTCCCATATTTCTTCGCCCGGTTAATAAAGTGAACCCGGGCAGTTAGCCCGAAGGGCTTTAATATGAATAACCGTTGGTGAAACCAGCGGCTGATCATAATACTAAAACTCAACCCTGAAGGGGTTGAATATTGTTTGCAGATTGATGAGGCCTGAAAGCGGTTCGTGAAGACACGAACCGAGGCTGGGGACGGTCATTTAATATTTTACTAACCTGAATAATTTTGGAGTTTTTATCGTCAATACTCCCCCTATCAGAAGAAAAATATAAATCTAGCGCAAGAATTATTTCATCTCTGTGCCATTTAGGATTTCTCATCTTTTATTTTGATTGATTGCCTTGACAATTTGCTGAGTTCTTCTATCTTGCCTACTATTATTTAATGAAACCAAAGCCCAAATAGCTGCAGGAATCCACCCAATTAAAGTTATTTGGAGTAGGAGACACAATATACCCGAAAGTAGTTTGCCCCGTAGAAAAAAAGATAACCAAGGAATTAATATCGCTATAAGTGTCATATCTATTATTATTTAATTTACTAAGAAGGAGAACAAACTATAATACCAGAAGGGAGAACACTACAGACAACTGAGCCATAGAGATAGGAAAATTAAATTAATTTCAATCCTAATTCTTTTAAATAGTTAAAGGTGCTATTATAATATTCAGGATTTCTGGTAGCATCTTCGATATCGCCATCTGGTATAACAATTATCATTCCTTGTCTTGCTCGAGTCAGTAAAACCCTATATGCATTTATAAGATATCGTTTCCTATGTTCTTTATGTATCTTTTGCCATTTAGTTCCAACAAATGAAAACGATTTCCACCCTATCTCACTATATCTTAAATCACCATCCCAAGTAACGCATGCCCAATCTAGTTCTAATCCTTGCACTTGAAATTCTGTAGCAACATCTTCTAAATAATAAGAGGATCGAATATCATCCTTGCCATCTAAGAACCAGTTAACTGGGCTCATGGGAGATTTTACATCAATCGCCAATGGTTTTAACCTTTGCGCTTGTGAGGATACAACTATTCCATATCGCTCTGTTCCCCTTGATTTTTCTTTCAACCATTTTTTTGCTTTACCTAAGTCTCTTGTTAAGACAATTGGATAATTTCTATTTACAAGTGCATAAGTTTTTTGGGCAGCATCTTTATCCAAATCTAATAGTTGTTTAATAAAAAGTGAAACACTTTCAGCCCTGTAAGATCTCATTGAAACAGCCAAATGCAAATCAGCATTAAATTTTGTAACGCGATTATTTTTAATTCTCTCGATGGCATCAATAGCCGAGTACTCACTATCCGTTAAGTTTGGAGAAATTGCAACTTCCCATGTAGGAAACTTATCAAGAATTGCATTTAACCATTCTGAAATACCAGCTTCTCCAGTATTTATTTCTTGCCCTCCCCCAACTAAACAAACCATAACCGCCCAATCCTCATGTCTATCCAAGCAAGAAATTAAATATTCTGGTTCAGATTCATCAAAGTCAGGTTGATTCTTCTTGGTTCGCATAAACTTTACGGTCTGCTCTTTGTCCCATACCCGCTGTGCTTCATCAAAAATAGCCACATGATCATATGGTGCTTTAGGGTCAATAAGATAGGCATCTCTATAATGATGTATAATTTGTATAAATGCTTTTACAGCTTCTCTTGCTTTTCCTTTTGTTACTTTATTACCTAGTTCCTTTTCTCTTTTCACTTTATCCCGAGTTAGGGCTTCTTGCAATATAGCAACCAAAGGTGCATTACCCGATAAAAACACACTTGTGTTTCCTTTGTCCTTATCTAAATGTGTTGCTGCAACCTTTAATCCCACCAAGGTTTTACCTGCGCCGGGGACACCTGTTACAAAACAAATAACCTTTTTATGTTCTTGTTTTGCATAGTCAATAATTTCAGAAATAGAATTTGTGGTTAGGGTTAAATTAATGGCGTCTGCGTCATTTCTTGTAATAGCATCAACATTATGATTGTTGAAAAGATTTACAGCAGCTTCAATTATAGTAGGGGTAGGAGAATAGCTGCCTTTTGCATATTCTGCTTGATCTAGTTTTATTTTATCAGAAAACCATGCTAACGTTTTATTAATAACTTCTTTAATTCCATGCTTATTTGTTGTTATTGGTCTAATTAAATTATCATCATGGGATGTAGTAAAAATATTGATATATGAATCTTTTGCTTCGGTAGCAACTAACATCGGAACAATAACAGCAGCATGGCTTGGCTTATGAAAATTCTTCAGATCAAGTGCATAATCCCAAACTTGATCTACATTATAACTTAGGTATTCAGTTTCCCCAACTTTAAATTCAATAACAAACACTACATTTTCTATAATTAACAAGCAATCAACTCTCTTACCCATTCTTGGTATCGAAAATTCGAAGAATAATGTACCATCAAAACCTTGTAATACTGTTTTTAAAATTGCTATTTGTTGTTCCCAAGCCTTGTTTTGGTTATAGGTAGAATCAAAATAATTTGATAGGGTAATGGTGCCAATAATTTCTTCGACACTTTTAGATATAAAATTTTGAATTGTATCGGAATAATAATAATTAAGCATTGACAATGATAGCTAAAAATTATTTATAAATACTAATTCTAAGGGTTAATAAGTTATTGAAAATAATAAAAATCTCAGATGTGGTTTAAAAGCAAATATAATTATCAAAACTTCCTGGTATATTGTGTTTTAAAATATACTACATAATCAAAATATTAATACAAACATGCATACTCCAACTGCAAAAGGATATTTCTCCGGATGTGGAGGAATGGAAATAGGTATTATGCAAGCAGGTGTAAATGTTATTCAGTCTCTTGATCTCGATCCAGAAGCAACCGCTTGTATGCAAACAAACAGTCATTATTTTTCACATACAGTTCTAACTACTGATATAAAAGATAAAACTGTATTAGAACAACCCCAAACAGATATTATTGTAGGCACATATCCGTGCACAAAATATTCAGCCATTGCGGATATACATGGAACACGTACCGGAGATGATTTGTTTCTACACTTTTTTAGGCACATAGCAATTGAACAACCTGAAATGTACATTGTAGAAAATGTTCCTGGCATGAAAAAATTTAAGGTAGTGATGGAAGCAATGACGAAACTACCAGATTATTATGTAAATGTATTTTGTCCTGTTGATGCTTCTAACTGGTTACCACAAAGAAGAAAAAGGCTGATCTTAATTGGAACAAAAAAGCCTTACCAAATTTCTGCGCCAACTCAAATTAACAATAGGCCAAGACTAAAAAGTATTTTAGAAAAAAATCCTGCCGTTGAAATGCCAGATTATGTGATTAGTAGGATTAATGGGAAATATAGAGACCAACCAATTATAATTGACCCAAATCTTCCCGATGCAATTGCTCCAACTTGTGTAGCCCATTATTCAAAGGATTTGAGTACCCGGCTTGTAAAAGATCGTAATTCAAAGTATGGGGTACGTCCTTTTTCAGTAAGAGAATATGCAAGACTACAGGGCTTTCCTGATGACTTTCATTTTGAAAATAAGAGAAGTTCGTATAGGCTAATAGGAAATGCAGTACCTGTGCAAATGGGTAAGTGGGTTGGGGTTCAGGCTATGAAATATTTTAATTAAAAAAGGCTTTCTTAGTAATGAATTTTATACATATTTTACTTTAAAACCAGCCTCTCCCACCAATCCCTCAAATTCCTTATCCCCCGTAATCAACAGCCCCTTTTCATTAATAGTAAGCGCTGCCGCAAATGCATCGGCATAAGAAAGAGAATGCCTTGCTTTTATACCGGCAGCTTCGAGGCAAAGTTTTAAATCGGGGTCAATGATCTGTATGGGCATTTGCCGTATGGCAGCAATAGCTGTTTCGGCATGTTTCGTATTGCTTTTCCTGGTCATCATATAATAAATCTCTCCAACATTCACCGCTGTAATAAATCCTTCGCTTTCATCATTGGCAATCTTTACCAACAGGTCCCTTACCAGTTCATAACCGGGCTCCTGCCTGAACAAAGCTATTAATGCATAACTGTCGAAAATTATTTTTTTCATTTTTTTCCTGCAGTTTTAGTTAATGGCTTTTCTTCTTTAATTTTTTCTTCCTTTTTCCAGGCTTTGTATTCTTCCCGTGTGGGCGCTTCCTCTTTAAATATGCCTACAAACTCATTAAAGAAATTTTCATCCATCGGTTTCAGCATCATACCGGCAGCGGTTTCTATAAACGCTACCTTAATGCCGCTTTTGATACCATATTTTGTACGCAACCTTTTAGGGATGAGGAGTTGCCCCTTGGATGTTAATACTGATGTTTCCATGATTTACTATTTTGAGTACAAATATAATAAAGTATTACTTAAATAAAAAGTATTACTTAATATTTATTTACTACAAATTTTATATAGTACTCCAGTCTTAGTTAGTGGCGCACGAAACAAAACTACCATTCGTGAAAAGAGAATCCCGGTTCATGTGCCACCAAAAGTGTTCGGAAGATCCCTAATCTGGCTTCGACAAGCCTGCCTACCGGACAGGCAGGCTCAGCCTGACAGTTTTTTTAGCTATGAGCTATCGGAATTATAATTACATTTTCGGTATATCAAGGTTCAAAAACAATTTTCCGAACACTTTTGGTGGCACACGAATCAAAACTACAATTTTCTAAGTTTTAGTACCACGGCTGCCCCAACACAGCTCAAAAAAAAATAAAATTGACCTGTATTATAAAAACACGAGTCAATAATTACTTTTTTTGACTTATATTAGCTAAACATAAGTCAAATGTGGCCGGAAATGATTGAACTTTTGCCATTAAAAACAGATATTGAAACCAAAGCGGTACTGCGAAAAACAGTGCTGGCGCATAAAGCATTGGCTGAACTAAAGGGTGTTATTACCAGCATACCCAACCAGAATATTTTAACGGAAACACTCACCCTTCGGGAAGCAAGAGACAGTTCTGCTGTAGAAAATATCATCAGCACTTTTGCCGAAGTATACCAAAGTAGTTTATTTGCCAACCAGTTTGCATCTACAGCTTCAAAAGAAGTACATCTTTATGCAAAGGCGTTGAAAACCGGTTATCTATTGGTAAAAAGAAACGGGTTGCTTACCAACAACCTTATCCTTCAGATACAGGAACAGGTAGAAGGTAATAAAGCGGGGTACAGAAAACTACCAGGAACAAAACTTTTAAATAACGCAACGGGAGAAACTGTGTACATTCCGCCACAGGACCATGATACCATTGTAACGTTAATGAATAACCTGGAAACATTCATGAATGATGATACAATGATGAATGCTGACCCATTGGTAAAAATGGCCATCATGCACCACCAGTTTGAAAGTATTCATCCGTTCTATGACGGTAATGGAAGAACCGGCCGCATCCTTAATATACTTTTTTTAATACAAAAAAATTTACTCGAACTTCCTGTGTTATACCTGAGCAGATACATTATAAAACATAAAAATGATTATTACCGGCTGTTGCAAAAAGTACGGCAAACCGGGGAATGGGAAGAATGGATAATCTATATGTTGGATGGAATTGAGCAAACAGCCAACGAAAGTATTATACTGATCAGTAATATTAAAAATCTGATGCAGCAATACAAGCAGGCTATCCGTACACAGTTGCCAAAGATCTACAGTCAGGATCTGCTTAATAATCTTTTCAAATATCCTTATACCAAAATTGAATACCTGGAAAGTGATCTGGGTATAAGCCGTAGTACAGCTATCCGCTATTTAAAAGAATTAGAAAAACTTACATTGCTCACTAAACAAAAGATAGGAAGAGATAATTTTTATATCAATCAGCCACTATTTAATTTATTGGCTGAAAATAAATTCGGGTGATGAGAAAAAGAATTTTAATTCGTGAGGAAAGAACCGGGGCCGCATTTCAATAAATTTCCTTTTATACCTTAGTAAAACAATTTATTACCAATTACTCATGGAAAAAAAATATTGGGATAACATATCATCAAATTATGAAGTAGAAATATTTGATGTTTTAAAAAATGATAAAAGAGCCATCATCGGTACTTACATCAGCGATATTGCTGCTTCCTGTAATGTTATTGCGGATGTTGGTTGCGCCGTCGGCAAGTGGCTTCCGCTCCTTGCCGACCAGTTTTCTAAAGTATATGCTATTGATTTTTCTACTGCATGCCTGAAATATGCCAAAGCCAAGTATGGTAAATTAAGTAACATAGAATTTTTAAATATTGATTTTACAAAACCATACAAGGCTTCTCTCAAATTTGAAGCGGTTCTATGTGTTAATGCTGTTATCATAGATTCATATAGTAAAAGAGAAACTTTTTTTAGATCGCTTTTTAATAGTTTACAGGATGAAGGCCATCTGATCCTCGTTGTTCCTTCTTTTGAATCTGTTTTATACAGGGAATTTATTTTTGATAAATGCAGGCGCAGGGATATTGTTATTTCAAAACCAAAAGAGGTACTGAATAAGAAAGCCTATAAACATTTTAAACTGGGCGCCGTTAGTATAGATAATATCCCTACCAAACATTTTTTAAGAGAAGAGTTACTGATGACCTTACAATCGGCCGGTTTTAGGGTAGATAAGATCGAGAAAGTTGAATACTCCTGGGAAACGGAAATACAAAATGCACCAAAATGGTTAACGGCTCCGTATCCGTGGGATTGGATCGTAATAGCGCAGAAAAATAAAAAATGAATACTTTACCGTTTTATTCAAGATATAAAAAAAGGCCAACATTGCTGTTGACCTTTTGGCTCCCCCTGCTGGACTTGAACCAGCGACCCTCTGATTAACAGTCATATTTTCCATTCTTTTTGATGTTTATTGATTGTTTTCATATCTTATATGATATAGGTCTGTCAAGGCTTTCATAGAATTTATGTTTTGGATGCTTGTTTATAATGATTAGGTTTGTGTCGGAATTGCGGCGGAACAACTAAAACCTATAATAATGTCAAAACACCCAACAACATCTATTTTTCTTGATAAATATCATCCAAAGGCAGACAATACCTGTGCTGTATCTATAAGGGTAACTTATAATAGCAAAAAGCGTTACTACAGAACTAAGTACAAACTTAGCCCGGATAACTTTGAAAAGCTCTTTGCTCCTAAACCTAGAGATTCATTTAAGACCACTATAGCTGTATTAAGAGCATCTGAGAATAAAGCAATACAAATTATCGATGAGCTGAAAGACAGGTTTACATGGTCGCTATTTGAAAAGAGGTTTGTTACAAAAACAGGAGACAGCGAAAATCTGATCGCTTTACTTGAAGAAAGAGCTAAGGAATTAAGGGCAGAAGGCAGAATTAGTACAGCAGTAAATTATGACTGTACATTAAATAGTATAAAAAAATTCCATACAAAGGATAAGTTAACCCTAGATGAATTAACCGTTTCCTATCTTAATAAATATAAAAAATGGATGCTACAAATCGGTAACAGTAATACAACTACTGGTATGTATTTAAGAAATGTGCGTTACCTTTTTAATAAAGCAATTGAAGATGGGATTGTCCCAAAAGAAATATATCCATTTGGAAGTAAGACTAATAAATGTACTATCCCTACTGGAAGAAATATAAAGAAGGCATTGCCCATGACAAGTATAGCTTCCATATACCATTTTATTCCAGAAACTGAAAGTCAAGCCAAGGCAAAAGATTTTTGGTTATTCTCTTATCTGGCTAATGGTATTAATGTAAAAGATATCTCCTTACTGAAATTCAAAGATATTGACGGAGACAGCATACGTTTTGAAAGAGCAAAAACAAAAAGAGAAAATGAAGATAAGCCAGTGACAATATCAATTCCAATTACTTCAGATATTAAAAGAATAATAAACAAGTGGGGTAATAAGTCTCAACTTTCAGAGAATTACATTTTTCCAATACTTAGTATTGATCTTACGGCTGAAGAGATATATAATAAAGTACAACTGTTTACTTCTTTCATAAATAAACATATGAAAGCAATTGCTAAGAGTTTAGAAATTCAAGCAAGCATCACTACATATGTTGCACGTCATAGTTTTGCAAGTGTCCTAAAGCATAGCGGGAAGGCTTCTCAATTTGAAATAGGAGAGGCATTAGGTCATCAGAATCCCAAAACTACACTAAATTACCTGTCTAGTTTTGAAGATGAAGCTAAACGTGAGATGGCAAAAGAGCTAACAAATTTTAGTAAACTAAAGGCGGTATAAGTTTTATATCAAATTTGATATAACCTAGTGTAGGAAAGAGTTTACAGAAAATAAAAATAAATAAACATCAATAAACAACCATATCTTTACAATTCAAATCGCAAAAGAAACACTATACGTTTCTATACATCGCCAAGTTCATCCTTGATTTAAGGGTAAGTATAAATTATTAATATAATGGAGAACCCATTTGAACTCTTTGCATTGCGGTTAGCATCTATTGAACATCACTTAGTATCCCTCACTGAATTTTTAAAATCCGGACAAGGGAATCAGCAGGAAGATTCAATTAATGCTGTAGAGGCTGCTAAAATCTTACATATGGCGATAGCAACTTTATACGTCAAAACAAGTAAGAAGATAGTCCCTCATACGAAGCCGGGAAAAAAATTAATTTTCTCCCGTAAAGAACTTGACAAGTATATGAGTGAGAAAAAAGTAAAAACTCTGAATGAAGAAATTGAGGAGAATGAACACCTAGTCTTCAAAAGACTAATAAAGAGAAATGAAGCAGCATAATTAGCAGTGAAAAAAATTAATTTTCTTAAAGTAAGTAGCCCAAGTGGCTACTTTTTTTAATCCCCTCAAAAAAAACTACACGTTTACTCATAATTGTTAGTATTAAGGCTTAATTTTACAGAGTAAATAATTAAATATCGGGAAGCTCTCCCATATAAGAATAAAAGGCTAACAGCCATTCATATTCAACTCAAGGTTTAATTTCATTATCAGGGTTATGCAGTTCCCTTTCTATGTTTAGCGTAGAGCGTATCTTTTGCCCAATTTGAAGGATTATTCTTAAAGTAATCTGTGTATGGGATTTTCGGACAGGAATATTGCGGACGAATCATATCTAGTAATAGAGGTGTTCTTTATTTGAGATTACTTCAGCATAATAAAGAAGCATTGATAGCCTATACAACTCAGGAGTAAATCTGATTAGTATATATCGTGCACTTCGGCAGGTGTAGTATTATTATTACTTTTATATAAAGTTTTTTAATGATATTCCGCTTTTCGCCGAAGGCATTTCCAAACCTATCAATCTAAGAGTATAGAATAGAGAATACTAAGTATTGATATAATAGAATAATTGTTGATGCAATGAATCCGGATTTAAGATCTAATACAAAGAAAAGTAAAGTGTAGGTAGTTCAGTAATGAGTAATAAAGAAAGATTCTGTACCCCATAGAGTTAATTCTATGATAGCATCAAGAGATTGCAAATTGAGATTGATGGAAGGGTAGTAATAAAGTACAACTGCTCTACAATGGTCTTAAAATAGCCTTGTGTTATAAGGGTGTAAGTAGTGTTTTGAAGTTGAGGTAAAACGTGAAGTATTTGTTTGAATTCTCATATACGAAAGAGTCTTAAAACGTGAACAGAATAAGACATACGAAACTGTCATAGAACGTGAACAATAAAGGTGTATGAAAGAGCGGCAGAACGTGAATTATAAAGGTGTATGAAATTGCCGGGAAACGTGAGCCTTTGAGATTTGATTATTATCATAGAGTATCAATAAACTAATTAAAAGTAATAATGGTTCTTTTAATATCTTTAAGTATTAAGCAAACCCTATCAACTAAATGGCTAAAGCAAAAAAAACTGCTCCTAAAGCAGATATTGATTTTGAACAACAATTATGGGATGCTGCTAATGAACTCAGGGGAGCTGTAGCAGAAAATCAATACAAAGATTATGTTCTCTCCCTTCTTTTTGTAAAACATCTCAGTGAGCGTTATGAGATCCGTAAGAAGGAACTTAATAATGCAATGGCTGAGAAAGGTTCTGAATACTTCACATTAGATCCTGATACCCAAAATACAACCCTCTCTGATCCATTGGAGTATCAGGTGAAGAATGTTTATATGCTACCGGAAGAAGCAACTTGGACCTACTTACGTAACAATGCTGAGCAGGATGATATAAAAGTAAAAGTAGATAAAGCATTTGTACTGATAGATGAAATACTCTCTCAACGTAATGCTGATTATAAAGGAGTACTGGAACCAATCTTTGTAAAGAGTCAGCTATCTCCGGTCCAAGTGGCAGGACTGATTAATATGTTCTCAACAGACAAGTTCTCTGAAGCAGCCAATCCTGAATCTGATATTTATGGAAGAGTATATGAATACTATATAGGAAAGTTTGCTATGGCAGAGGGCAGTGGTGCAGGGCAGTTCTTTACTCCCGGCAGTGTAGTACGTTTGTTAGTAGAAATGCTTGAACCTCATAAAGGACGTATTGTTGACCTTGCCTGTGGCAGTGGTGGTATGTTTGTACAAAGTTTAAAGTTTGTTCAATCACATGGAGGAGATAAGGCAGCAATTTCTATTTATGGGCAAGAACGTTATGAGGGTACATTGAGGTTATGCAAAATGAACCTATTGCTCCGCAATCTTTCCTTTGATCTCAAATTGGGTGACTCATTATTGCAAGACAGATTTCCAGCGTTAAAGGCTGATTATGCTTTGATGAACCCTCCGTTTAATATCTCCAACTGGCACCCGGAACAATTACCTGATAATGATCCTAGATTGTTTGGGGCCAAAGAAGTGTATACTACCAATGGCAATGCTAACTATATGTGGTTTCAGACTCTTTGGTATCATTTAAGTGACAAAGGGACCGCTGGTGTGGTGATGGCAAATGGAGCTATGACTACAGGTAGTGCAGGTGAAAAAAATGTAAGGGAACACATGATTGATAATGGCATGGTTGATTGTATTGTACAAATGCCTGATAAGTTATTCTTAACAACAGGTATACCAGCCTGTATTTTTATATTAAGCAAGAATCGTGATGGCAAGGATGGTGAACACAGAGAACGTAAGGGAGAGGTATTGTTTATAGATGCCCGGAAATTGGGGCATATGGCAAACCGGAGATTGCGTGTGTTTGAAGATAAAGACCTTGATCAAATAACTGGCGTATATCATCAATGGCGTAACAAAAAGGGAAACTACAATGATGTTGAAGGCTTTTGTAAGGCTGCTACATTGGAAGATGTTAGGGCCAATAACAATGTACTCTCACCAGGCCGCTATGTAGGTACTGAGGCTGAAGAAGATGATGGAATCCCTTTTGAAGACAAGATGAAACACTTAACTCAGCAATTGACAGGTCAGTTTGCGGAAGGTGAAAAGCTGGAACAGCAAATAAAAGATAACCTAAAAAGCATAGGATTTGAATTGAATTAATCATAAAAGACTGAGGAACAGGATATTGAATTTGTGCAAATAACTGCTGCATAAATAAAATATAAAATTACTAAAATCATTACCCTTTTTCGGTAATGAAACATATATTTGCATGAATATTGATTTTAAGAGCAACAAACTAAGAAAGCAGCTGACTAATCCCTCAGAGATAAAAAAAGCCTTTGGCATTAATGCTAAGCGGGTATCTCAAAGAATGGATGATATCACTGCTTCTGATAATCTAAATGTCCTATGCAATATCCCTCAAGCAAATTGCCACCCACTTACAGGAAACAAAGACGGAGAATGGGCGGTAGACATTTCGGGAAACCATCGCATCCTTTTTACAATTGCTAATGATCCAATACCAGTGAAAGAAGATGGAGGGATAAACAGAATTCTGGTAACAGATATTCAAATTATTTCTGCACAGGAAGATTATCATTAATAAAGCTACCATTATGCCCCGTAACGATTTACAAACAGAAAGAGAATTACTTTCTCCTCCAGGTGATACCATTCAGGAAACTATAGACTTTATAAAAATGAGTCAGGCGGAACTGGCAGACCGGTTAGGTAAGACTGCCCCTAAAGTACATGACCTCATTACTGGTAAAGAGCCTATAACTTATAATACTGCTTTGCAACTTGAAAAAGTATTAGGGATAGATGCACAGTTTTGGCTGAATCGGGAAATGAATTACCGTACCAAGTTGGCCCGGATTGAACAGGAAGAAGCACTGGAAGAAGCCAAAGAATGGTTACAGCAACAACCAATAAAGGAATTAAAAAAATGTGGGTACATAAAAACCGAAAAGCAAGGTGCTGCTATGGTAGCAGAAACACTGGAATTTTATGGAGTAGTAGATACAAACAAATGGCAAACAAGGTATATCAATGAATATGCTAGTGCTGCTTACAGAAAAAGTGAGGCTCACCAAATAGCTTTAGGTAGTATAGCAGCGTGGTTACGCATAGGAGAGCTGGAAATGCAAAAATTACAATTACCGGAATTTGACAAAGATGCATTTAAAAACGTACTGGAAGAATTAAAGAAGCTGGTAGCTGAACATCCGGATGGCTTTGCAAAGCAACTACAGCAAAAATGTGCTAAGGTTGGTGTAGCTGTAGTACTTACCATGTGTTTGCCAAAAGCTCCTGTGAGCGGGGCCACAAGATGGTTTAGAAGTAACCCATTAATACAATTGACTGACCGTCATAAAACAAATGATCACTTTTGGTTTACTTTTTACCATGAGGCCGGGCATGTGTTATTGCATGGTAAGAAGGAAATTTTCTTTGAAGAATTTGAAGGCTACAAGCCTGATAGGATTAAAGAAGAAGAAGCTAACAGATTTGCTTCAAAGCAATTGCTACCAGAAAAATTTGAGGATGAATTACCCTTCAAAATAATAGAAGAAGACGCTGAAACTATTGCAAAAAAATACAATACACATCCAGCTATTGTAATTGGACGTTTACAACACATGGGTTTGGTTAAATATAATTTTGGCAATAAATATAAAGTGAAGGTTGATTTGTTTAATAAATAATTCAAATGATTTACACTGAAGAACAATTACAAAGATTCAGTAACCCTCCTGCTAAGTATCAAACTGAGCAGATAATAAGAACACATCAAAAGATAAGAGATTGTATTGAAGCGGGTATTGACAAGGATAAAGTTAAAGAACAATACAAGTTAGAGTCATGCGATTTTAATATTTATCTACAGGGTTCATACAAGAACAGCACAAATATTTCTAATTCCAGTGATGTAGATTTGATTGTAGAGTTTAATTCGGTTTATTACTATGACACTTCATTACTTCCAGCAGACCAAGTTAAGCAAAGACAAGAAGACGCCAATCCAAGCGGATTTGGGTATGATATCTTTAAATCGTTGGTGTATTTGGTATTAAAAGATGAGTTTGGTGAGGGTATAATTAAAAGAGACAATAAGTGTATCCGCTATATTGAAAACAACAACAACCCGGATGCAGATATTATCCCCTCTTTTACGTTTAAAAAGTATACACAATATATTTCATCAACTAACTACAAAGCGATGGAAGGAATAAAACTGAAAGCTGATGATGGGCATTGGATTGAAAATTATCCAAAAATTCATTTTGATAATCTTACTAAAAAAAGTCAAAACACAAACAATGGATTTAAACCAACAGTACGCCTATACAAATCATTAAGGGATAAGCTAATTGAGAATAAACTGTTAGCTGTGGGCAGTGCAAAATCTTATTACATAGAAAACTTATTGTATAACGTACCGGATAATTTATTTGGTGGAACTACTACTGATATACTGAAGTCAACATTAAATAAAGTTGTTACAGATTTTAACTCCGGACATATAGTGACATACAGGTGTGCAAATGGTGTAGATAGCCTCATTCAGGAAAAGAAATGGAATCTGGAAGATTGCAAAAATCTTTTAATTGGTTTAGTTAAAATAAAGGACAACAATGCATTTTAAGTATTACAAATCAGAGAGGCTAGTCTTCTTAATTATCGGTCTATCAGTACTGGTAGGATACTTAGTAAACGTCTTTATTCATCCTCTTGTTGAACATGCTTCAGAGCCACTAAAAACTTTTATTATTTATACTGAAATGTTCACCGTCCCTTTTTTTATAACTATCATATTTTATGTAATCAATAGATGGGGGTGGAAATATTGGTTATTTAAATGGCTTGTGGATATTCCCAATTTGAATGGACGGTATGAAGGGAAAGTTGTATCAAGTTATATTAAAGATGAAAAGAATGTGCAAATTGAATTTGCACTGGAGGTTGTACAAACCGCATCATCAATTCATATTTCATCCTATTACTTTAACCCTGAATTAAATGAGGAGACTGCATCATATAGTATCATAGAAGAGATAGAAAAGCAGAAGAATGGTATATTCAAACTTTTTTACCTGTATTCAAACATGCCAGGCAGATTAAACAGTATTCTCACTCAACATGATGGTACTGCATCAACCACTTATTTTGCAGATATAAAAAAAATTGAAGGCGGTTATTATAATAGCAGAAAAAACACCGGACAATTTGAGGCAATATGGGTAAGTAATAAATTGTTACACCGATATCATAAATAGATTTCTTATGCCTACTCCTAAAACAAAAGAAGTGAAAAATGTATTCATAAGTCATTCTTCAAAAGACAAAGAGATTGCAGATGCCTTTGTAGATATTATCCTTCATGGAGCGATGAGTATTGATTTGGATGAAATTTTTTGTATAAGCACAGAGGGAACAAAAATTAAATCAGGAGACAACTGGAGAGATTCAATAAAGAGTAGTTTAATAAGTTCAAAAGTTACTTTTTTAATTATAACCCCTAATTACAAGGAAAGTGAAGTTTGTTTAAATGAGATGGGTGCTGCATGGGTATTAAGTAGTTTAGTTTTACCCACAATAGTAGAACCAATAACTTTTAAAACAGTTGGGGTTATTCCGGAAGTCACCCAAGTAGAAAAACTTTTAGATGAAGGTAGTTTAGACAGATTAAAAGATGCTGTTCAGGCTGCTTTAGCGATCCCTTCAAGCAAGATTGCAAGTGACAGGTGGTCTACTAAAAAGAAAGAGTTTATTCGGAGAGTACAAAAGCATATAGCATCAGTTCCATTTGTATTGCCAATAGAAAGAACAAAATTTGATTCTTTAGTGGAAGAAAACAAAGTGTTGAATAATTCTTTGGATGATATGTTTGATGAAAAACAAAAGTTAGAGCAAGAGATAAAGGAACTGGAAAAAACCAAAAATGCTTCTGAGGTCAAAAAAATTAAAGAGAAATTCCATCCCTCAAGTTTATGGGATAGATTTGAACAGTTATGCAATAACATTACTAAACAATTAACCACACACAAGGCCATTATAAGGGGTATAATATTCAATACCTATACAAATAAAAATATTACAATAAACTGGCAATCGTATGAAGCAATAATTGATGATGCTAGAGCTGATGATATTATTGATGAAGACATGGAAGCAGATTGGAGAACAACAAATAAAATGGAGAAACTATATGAAGCATTACAAAAACTTGACAAATTCCTCACTGGAACTTTAGATGATTCGTTTTATGAGAAATATCAAAATGAATATGAAGCACCATTAAAAATGGACAACAAATCGTTTTGGGAAGAGGCCTTTGGTTTAACACTTGTATTTTAATTATGACAGAATTCAGAAAATATAAACTAGGTGAGCTATGTACAGATATATCCTATGGGTATACAGAAAGTGCAAAGCAGGAAAAGATAGGACCAAAATTTTTGCGCATTACGGATATTCAAAATGACCATATTGATTGGAGTACTGTTCCATATTGCCCAATCACCGATGCTGATTACAAAAAATATAAACTTGATATTGGTGATATTGTTATTGCAAGAACTGGCAATTCAACTGGAGCCACCTCAACTATTAAAGATGATACCGAAGCTGTGTTCGCTTCTTACTTAATTCGGTTTCGCTTAGATAGAAAAATTGCCAATCCCTTTTATGTGGATTTCGTTTTGCGTTCACCTCTATGGCAAAATTTTGTTGAAGCAATTAAGGGGGGGTCAGCACAGCCCGGAGCAAACGCAAAGCAGTTTTCAGAATTTGAATTTGATTTACCTAACCTTTCCACCCAAGCCCTTATCGCCTCTATCTTATCTCCCCTAGACGATAAAATAGAACTCAACCGCCGTACCAATATAACTCTTGAACAAATGGCAGCAGTAATATTTCAAAAGTATTTTGTAAATGATATTGATCCTGATAATCTACCCGAAGGCTGGAGGTTTGATAAGCTAGATAACTATATTTCTTCAATTTCTAAAACTCATAAATTCCCCAAGAATGAGATAATCTTTTTAAATACATCTGATATCTTAGAAGGAAAAGTTTTAAATAATAGTTACAGTAATGTTGAAGGTTTGCCAGGCCAAGCAAAGAAAAGTATTCTGAAGAATGATATTCTGTTCAGTGAAATTAGACCGGGTAATAAAAGATACGCCTATATTAATTTTGAAGCAGAAGACTATGTAGTATCAACTAAGCTTATGGTTTTGCGTTCAATTACTGAAATTAATTCATTGTTTTTTTATTTTATATTAACACAACCAGAGATGCTTTCATATTTGCAGAATATAGCTGAATCCAGATCTGGAACATTTCCACAAATTACTTTTGATCAAATAAAGGACATAGATATTTTGATTCCTGAAATGGATTTTTTAACTCATTTTATTGAATCAACTTTGAGACCAGCGTATCAATTAATATTTAATAATCAAAAAGAAATAGAAACACTTTCAAAAATTAGAACCAGATTACTCCCCCAATTAATGTCAGGAGAAATAATTTTTACAAACGTCAACCAAAACTTACAAATAGATGAGGAGGTACCTAGCTGAAAGCGATATAGAAGAAGCGGCCATTGAATGGTTAAAGGATATCCCTCCTTATCACTATCAGCATGGCGAGGAAATTCATCGCCCGCTCAATAAACCAGTTTTGGAAAATGTGTTTGAACTGTTCTTGCAAAATAAATACAAGCATGTACCCGGTAAGATAACCAGTGAGGTTAAACAGGAATTTCTTTTCAATAGCGGTTCAGATATTCACAACCGCAATCATGAGTTTCATAAAAAACTAAGTAAGGGTATCAGCAAAACATGGAAAGATGATAATGGTACACAGCAGTTTGAACATTTCTATGCAGTAGACTTTGATACCATTACCAACAATGATTTTTTAATTGTCAACCAGTACACAATAGATGGCAAAAACAAACGCCGTCCGGACCTGATCATATTTATCAATGGCCTTCCCTTAGTATTATTTGAGTTCAAGAACTGGTTTGATCCTGATGCCAATGTAGATACTGCATTCAACCAGATACAACACTACATAGAAGACATCCCACAGTTATTTGAATATAATGCCCTCACTGTCATCAGTGATGGCAATACAACACTGCATGGCATGTTTAGCAGCGGTATGGAATGGTTTGCTGCATGGAAGAGTTTAGATGGCATTAAGATGGTAGATAATGATTTTGCTCTGGAAACATTGATCAAAGGATTATTGGTCCCTGAGCGTTTATTGCAATATATACGGTTCTATATTTTTCATGAGCTGGATAAGGGGCAATTGATTAAGAAAGGTGCAAAGTATCACCAGTTCTTTGGTGTTCAGTATGCCCTCCAGGAAACATTAAAGGCTATCCGTCCTATCGGTGATGGGCGCATTGGTGTTGTATGGCATACAACCCGAAGTGGCAAGAGCATCACAATGGCTATCTATACCGGCATATTGAGACAGATAGCTCAATTGAATAATCCTACCATTGTTGTGCAAGTTGATCGCTTTGATCTGAACAAGCAACTCTATGAAGATTTTATAGCCGCAAAAGACCTTGTGGGTGATGTTACTTTGGCAGAGACAGCTGATGATCTTAGAAAACTTTTAAGTGGTGAAGGTGGTGGAGTTATTTTCAGTACCATTGAAAAATTCAGGTTAAAGGATATAGAAGAAGGAAAGGAAGCTCAGCATCCTGAACTAAGTAACAGACAGAATATAATTGTTATTGCGGATGAATGTCACCGTACACAATATGGGACCATACAAGGCTTTGCAGCTAATCTCCGGAAGGCATTGCCCAATGCATCATTTATTGGCTTTACAGGTACTCCTGTGGACAGCAAGGATGCTGATACGGTTGCAGTGTTTGGAGAGATCATTCATACTTATGATATCAAGCAGGCAACAGAGGACAATGCAGTAGTGCCAATTTTCTATGAACCTAGATTAGCTAAGTTACATCTGGCTAATGACCAGATAGAAGAAGAAGCGGAAGAGATAGTTGGCAATACAAATACTAATGAAAGAAACAGGATCATGTGGGCAGCTGCTGAAGATGCTGCTGGATCAGATGGAAGGGTAGCAGAAGTAAGCACAGATATCTTGAAACATTATACTGAAAGGAGCAAGAGTCTAGAGGGCAAGGCAATGATTGTTTGTATGAGCAGAAGGAACTGTGTTAAGATGTATGATGCATTAATTTCTTTGGATGGTTGCCCGGAAACTGCTGTGATTATGACTAGCAATATTGCTAAAGATCCTCCGGCATGGAATAAACATATCCGGACAAAGGAAAAGATGGAAGCGGTAAAGGCAAGATTTAAAGATCCGGATGATCCTTTGAAAATTGTAATTGTAAGAGATATGTGGCTCACTGGTTTTGATAATCCTCCATTGCATACACTTTATGTAGATAAGATAATGACGGGACATAACTTGATACAGGCAATTAATAGAGTGGCAACTGTATTCAAAGACAAGCCAAGTGGACTGATAGTGGATTACATTGGTATTGGTGATAGACTAAGAGATGCAACTAAGAAATACACCAGCAGTGGTGGTAATGGAGAAGTAACCATACCAATAGATGAAGGCTTTGAAATGGCCAAAGATTTTATCGCTGCATTGAAAGCCAAATTACCTGATGGATTTGATTAC
>JANNBU010000429.1:0-5833 GCA_031385805.1 Ferruginibacter sp. | reverse complement strand
GAAGAAGTAAATTGCCTTCCGGTTACGGGTGCAATAACAGCAATCGCTTTAAAATTCCCATCATAAGAAGCAAGGCTGCAGGTTCCGTTAGTTGGCGTTGTTTTTACTGCAACACTTCGTCTACCACTTACAGTAGTATTCATTGCGGCAACGGCAAACCAATAATCAGTTGTGCCATTTAATCCACTTATTAAAAAACTATTGCTCGTTGCATTTGCAATAATATCCATGCTATCGCCTTTCAACTGGAAAATATCATAAGATGTAGCGCTTGTTATAACAGGCCAGTCAAGTTGTACATATCCTTCGCAGGGAATAGTTGACGTAATAACCGGTTGTCCCAATACCGTAAATCTAAAATCACTTTGATCAGTAAATGCAGTACTGTTCCGGCTAACCTTTACCAAATAAGTGTTGGTTGCAGTTGATGGTACTGTCCAGCTCATAGAACGGGCAGTTGCAGCAGCTGTACCGATCGCATTCCAGGAACTTCCATTGTTATCAGAATATTCAACATTCAGCGTATTGCCTTCACTTCCATAAGCAGTCCAACGAATATTTTCTGTTTGTCCGGGCACGAGTGTTTCGCCACCAAAAGGATATTCCACCGTTATGCCATTCATATCCATTTGATATGTGAGAAAATAAGTTTGTGGGCCCTGCGGTATGGCAAATCCGTTTATATTTATATTATATGTACCTGCCACAGGATTATTAATAACAACCTGTTCAATATTATTAACGTGATCTACTCCTTCCTGTGCATCATTGGCAGGAATTGCAGGATTCAATATCAACGGAACATGCAACAATGAGGATGGTTCGGTAACGGTAAGGTCCAGGTCATTGATCAACGTAACGGCAGCATTGGCAGCAGCCGGTTGATCAGCCCATGTTAATAATACTTTCAATCTTCTTGTTCCTGCAGGTACAATAATATTGTATGGGTCATTTTGAGAAGTTACTGTGCTGCCGGTAAAATATTGGTTGGCTTCCATTGCTTCTGCTGCCTTTCTTGCATTCAACATTCCAAAACCATAAGTATAATCCGGGCCGTTATCGTTGAGATCTTCAGCTGTATTACACATCAGTGCTTTTATCAACGCAGCTTTTGCGTTTGCACCTGCATGTGACTTGCGGTAATCTTCCTGCAACAATGCAGTAACCCCTGTAATAACCGGGGCTGCCATGCTGGTACCATAATTCGTTGCATAAGAATTATAAGGATAAGTTGAAACAGTTGCATAGCCATTGGCAACGATATCGGGTTTTATCCTTCCATCCTGCACCGGCCCGCGACTGCTGAAAGATGCGATCCCATAATTCGCCTGGTCCATGGCGCCAACAGTGATTACATTTTTTCCGCATTGCCATCCCGATTTTACGGTGCCATACGAAGCCGGATAACCCGAACAGGTAAGCGAACCATCATTTCCTGCTGCGATCACATGCAATACCTCATCATAATTTTTCATCTGGTCATCTACATAATTACTCAGTACATCATAAACCCTGCTTCCTGTACAACCCATCGCCGATGAATAATAAGAATTGTTGGTGGCCACCATATTATAATCGGTAACATAAGTGGGCGTATAGAGAATGACATCACTGAACCACTGACTTACGATATGTGCTTTCGGTGCCATACCATGATTCTTCGGATTGATAAAACCACCGCCTGCAGTTGTTCCCGAAGTATGCGTTCCATGATTATCTACCGGAAAGGGATGGCGGCTGATGGTCTTTCCGTAAAAATCAATATGAGAGGAAATATTTGCATTATCACCAACGCCTACCACAACATCTTTCCCATTCAGGTTCTTGCCCGATATGGATTGCAAACTGCCGATACTATGGATGGCAATATCATTATAATTGATGATCTTATCTTTTAAAGATTGTTCCCTGATAAAACTTACGAATGGCAATGCAGCAATGGCATTCAGCTTATTAACATCCGGCTGAATAAGAACGGTATTTTTAAAGTTGAATTTTGATGGTACTAATACCGCACCGATCTGTTGTAATTGTATTTCAACATCCTTTTTATTTATGGAAGAATAAAAACTTATGGCAAATGTCCTGATATCCTGCTTGGCATTTTGCTTTTTATAAGAAAATAATACCGGGTCAATTTTATAAGAAACCGGGATAGGGTTGACAGATACAATATTGAAATTTTTCGCAGTGCCGAAATCAAAACTATTTCTTATTGTTGCCAGCCATGCATTGCCTGGAATGTATTCATTCAATAGGATGCCGGCATTTTTTAACTGTATTTTGTCCGTTTCGGTTGGCAAAGCCGAAAACTGTATCACTACAAAATAATAATTACCTGATAAAACAGGTTGTAATTCCTCTTTCCTGAAACTTTGTTTGCTGATATTATTCCCGATAATAAAATTACCATTGGCAAAACGGATGGGAAGTTCTTTTTCCTGGGCTGTTACAGTGAAACTAAAACCAAGCAAAACCAGGATCAGGATAAATTGGCAATTTTTGATCATACTATAATTACGGTTTATTTAGGTATTGGTTTATCAAGGATACCCAAAAATATAAACAAAAACAGGTATACGGTGTTTTGTTGTAGTTTTTGTTGTGTCGTGATCATTGATTTCTTACACGTGGTCGGTGAAAACACCGACCACGGCTGCCCGCCCAGGCTGCTGTTTTCACCAGCTTGCGATAATTTAAAAGTATCCGGAATTACCAATTCCTTTACTTAAATGTATATTTGCAGCCGGATGAACCTGGAGTTGTTGTTGAATTTGTATAAAAACGACCCCCGCTGTTTTCAGATAGCGGACAGGATCTCATTGTCCAAACCACAGCACCTGCACTTAAAAGGCCTGCATGGAAGCGCTTCTCAATTTATAATTGCAGCAGTTTACAGCCAACCTTCCCTGGCACAGAGCAATCACCTGGCTGTACTCCGGGATGCAGAAGAAGCAGCCTATTTTCAAAATACATTAGAGAATATTACCAATGCCTTAGACATATTTTATTTTCCTTCTTCTTTCAAGAATAAAAAGAATTACCAGTTACTCAACAGCAGTCATGTAATGCTAAGAACTGAAGCCCTTACAAAGATCGCAGCCGGAGGAAATAAAAAGATCATTGTAACCCATCCCGAAGCTTTGTTTGAAAAAGTGGTGCTGTCAAAAACACTTTCTGAAAATATTATCCGCATCAAACAGGCAGATGTATTAGACGTGAACGGAATGCTGGAAAGGTTTGTCCAGCATGGATTTGTAAGAACTGATTTTGTGTATGAGCCAGGGCAGTTTGCCATTCGTGGTGGCATCCTCGATATTTATTCTTTCGGAAACGAAAAACCTTATCGTATTGAATTGTTCGGGAATGAAGTTGACAGCATCCGCATATTTGATCCCGAAAATCAATTGAGTGAAAGAAAATTATTGCATGTAAATATCATTCCCAATGTTGAAACACAATTTGAATCCGGAGAAAAGGTTTCACTGCTTGAATTTTTGCCGGAGAATACAGTTGTATGGATGGAAGACTGGACCTTTATTAAAGAAAAGATAGAACAGCAGGAGGAAGATGTTCTTTTATTTTTGGAAGCAGTAAAGACAACCGACAACCGACAACCGACGACCTATGAGGATGTAGATATTAATAGAAAGACAACAGTAAGTATTGATGATTTTGTAAAAGCTACTGAAATTGAAAAAGAAATAAAGCTCAGACATATAATAGAGTTATGCAACAAAGCGTACTTCCAAAACGAAAAACAAGAAACGAGAAACGAATTTAAATTCTCAACAAAAGAACAACCTGCGTTCAACCGCCAATTCGACCTTTTAATAAAAGACCTGAAACAGCACGAAGATCAACAATATAATATTTTCATTTTTGCAGAAAATCCCAAACAATTAGAAAGGTTACACATCATCTTTACAGACTTAAAAGCCGAGATACAGGTAACACCCATTCCTGTTTCTATTCATGAAGGTTTTATTGATGATGACCTGAAAATTATTTGCTATACCGACCACCAGGTTTTTCAACGTTACCATAAGTATAAAGTAAAGCAGGCTTTTAGCAAGAATAAAGCGCTTACATTAAAAACGTTGCGTGAGTTACAGCCGGGAGATTATGTTTCGCATATCGATCATGGAGTAGGCGTTTACAGCGGCCTTCAAAAAATTGAAGCCAATGGTCGTATGCAGGAAGCCGTGCGTATTCAATATAAAGATGGTGATCTGTTGTATGTAAACATTTCTTCGCTGCATAAAATAAGTAAGTACAGCGGTAAAGAAGGTTCCATACCAAAAATGAATAAGCTGGGTAGTGATGTTTGGAACAAACTGAAGGAAAAAACAAAGAAACAGGTAAAAGATATTGCCACCGATCTTATAAAATTATACGCACAACGAAAAAGTTTACAAGGATTCGCTCATAGTCCGGATAATTATATGCAAACGGAATTAGAAGCAAGTTTTATTTATGAAGACACACCCGACCAGGCGAAAGCAAGTGAAGATGTAAAACGTGATATGGAAAAGCCGGCACCAATGGACAGGCTGGTATGCGGTGATGTTGGTTTTGGTAAAACAGAGATCGCCATCAGGGCTGCATTCAAATCATGCTGTGATGGAAAACAGGCTGCCGTGCTGGTTCCTACTACCATTCTTGCTTACCAGCATTTTAAAACCTTTGGTGACAGGCTGAAAGATTTTCCTGTGAAAGTAGATTTCATCAACCGCTTCAAATCATCCAAAGAAAAGAAAGAAACACTTAAGCAATTGGAAGAAGGAAAGATAGATATTATCATCGGCACACATGCTTTACTTGGTAAAGATGTAAAGTTTAAAAACCTCGGTGTAATGGTTATTGATGAAGAACAGAAATTTGGTGTATCAGCAAAAGAAAAATTAAAACAACTTCGTACTACTGTTGATTCGCTTACACTAACGGCTACGCCCATTCCCCGTACGTTACAGTTTAGTTTAATGGGTGCAAGAGATCTCAGTATCATCAATACACCGCCACCCAACAGGCAACCCATACAAACAGAAGTAACCGTTTTTAATGAAGATGCCATTCGTGACATCATTTATTATGAAACCGAAAGAGGCGGGCAGGTATTCTTTATTCACAACCGGGTGAAAGGATTGGCAGAAATGAAATCATTCATCCAGGGATTATGTCCTGATATCAGCATTGCTTATGCACACGGCCAAATGGAAGGTGATGAACTGGAAGATACCATCCTCGATTTCATGGATAAAAAATATGATGTACTTGTTTGTACCAATATTGTTGAAAGCGGTGTTGACATTCCCAATGTAAATACCATCATTGTAAACAACGCCCACCAGTTTGGTTTAAGCGACTTGCACCAGTTGCGTGGACGTGTGGGCAGGAGCAATAAAAAAGCATTTTGCTATTTACTGGCCCCACCCATGAGTACTTTACCGGTTGACAGCCGGAAAAGATTAAGTACGCTTGAACAATACAGTGATCTTGGCAGCGGTTTTCAAATTGCCATGAGAGATCTTGATATACGTGGTGCAGGAAATTTACTGGGCGGCGAACAAAGTGGTTTTATTGCTGAGATCGGTTTTGAAATGTACCAGAAAATTTTAGATGAAGCCATCCGTGAACTTAAAAGAAATGAATTCAGGGAACTCTATAAAGAAGAGATACAACAGCAGGATGATTTTGTAAGTGATTGCACGATCGATACCGATCTTGAGATCCTGAATTCATTTCTTTTAAGTTCACGGATGGCTTCATCTAAAATTTTCTGGTACATTTCAAAACCGATCTCAGCAATAAAACCACTTTGTTCGCCGCCCAG
>JANNBU010000354.1:0-2186 GCA_031385805.1 Ferruginibacter sp. | reverse complement strand
TTACTTCCCCCTTATCGGTTTGTAATGTTACGGTGTCAGCATTGTTGCTGCTCGCCGGCCAGAAACCGATAACTCCATCTGCAGAAAACCACTTTTCATTTACCAATTGCTTCACCATCTTCTGTGCATCATGATAAAGCCGGGTAGCTTCCACACAAAAATTTTTATAAGAAAAAACTTCCGGAACACGACCGGGCATTTCCCAGGCAATAAAGAAAGGACCCCAGTCAATATACCGGGCAATAGTGTCTAAATCATAATCCTTAAGCACTGTTACTTCATTTACTGCTGGTTTTGTAGGGTTGTAATTCTTCCAGTCAAAATATTCTTTGGTGATTACCGCTTCTTCGTAAGGGATAAGTGATTTTTTCCCTTTATTTAAAAATTGGGTTCGCAGGGCTTCATATTCCTGTTGTGTTTGTTGCACCAACGTACTTTTTTGTTCTTTATTCAGTAATGTACTTACAGCAGTCACACTTCTTGATGCATCTAAAATATGCAGTACACCATTATCATATTGCGGAGCAATCTTGACAGCAGTATGCATTCTTGATGTAGTGGCACCACCGATCAGTAACGGCTGCGTCATTCCCCGGCGTTTCATTTCATGTGCCACATGCACCATCTCATCTAAGGAAGGGGTTATCAAACCACTCAATCCAATGATGTCTGCTTTTTCTTTTTCGGCAGTATCTAAAATTTTATCAGTAGGTACCATTACACCCAAATCAATAATATCATAACCGTTACAACCCAACACTACACCCACAATATTTTTACCTATATCATGAACATCGCCTTTTACTGTTGCCAGTAATACTTTTGGGGCACCGGCAGCTTCTTCATTAATAGTTCCGGCGGCTATATGTGCTTGCTTTCTTTCTTCTTTTTCTGCTTCAATAAAAGGTGTAAGAACAGCCACCGATTTTTTCATTACCCGGGCACTCTTTACAACCTGTGGTAAAAACATTTTACCGGCACCGAATAAATCACCCACCACATTCATTCCATCCATTAGCGGACCTTCGATAACATCAAGGGGCTTTGGATATTTTTGTCTTGCTTCTTCCGTATCTGCATCAATATAATCGGTGATGCCGTTTACTAAAGAGTGCTTTAATCTTTCTTCTACAGAAGTTTCTCTCCAGCTTTCGTCTTTGATATTCTCTTTTCCTTTTGCTTTTACGGTTTCTGCAAAAGCAATCAGGCTTTCAGTGGCTTCGTTATTATCATTATTGCGGTTCAGAATTACGTCCTCGCATAATTTTTTTAACTGTGGCTCTATTTCATCATAGACCACCAGTTGACCTGCATTCACAATACCCATGTCCATACCGGCCCTGATGGCATAGAAAAGAAATACACTGTTCATGGCTTCCCGTACATGGTCATTACCCCGGAAAGCAAAGGAAAGATTACTGACGCCACCACTTATTTTGGTCAACGGCATCAGTTGTTTTATTTCTTTGGTGGCTTCTATAAAATCAACGCCATAATTATTATGTTCTTCCATACCCGTTGCTATGGCGAATATGTTAGGATCAAAAATTATATCCTGGGGATCAAAGCCCACCTGCTCCGTTAAAATTTTATACGCCCGGTGACAGATCTCTACTTTACGTTGTTTGGTATCTGCTTGTCCTTTTTCATCGAAAGCCATCACAATAACGGATGCACCATAACTCTGGCAGATGATGGCCTGTTCAATAAATTTTTCTTCTCCTTCTTTCATGGAGATAGAATTAACGATGCATTTTCCCTGCACACATTTTAACCCTGCTTCTATGATCTCAAACTTAGAAGAATCAATCATGATCGGAATCTTCGCTATGTCTGGCTCACTTTGTACTAAATTCAAAAAAGTGGTCATGGCCAAAACGCCATCCAGCAATGCATCGTCCATATTTACATCCAGCACCTGTGCTCCATTCTCTACCTGTTGTCTTGCTACGCTGAGCGCCTCTTCATATTTATTTTCTTTGATTAGCCTGGCAAACATTTTAGACCCGGTAACATTTGTACGTTCTCCAACGTTCACAAAATTGGTTTCCGGGCGGATAACCAATGGCTCTAACCCTGCTAATCTTAAATAAGGTCTGATAATGTTTTCTTGCATCTATAATTTCTTTTTTGAAAATAACTTTTTAATAAAGGATAAGTTATTTACGACAAGTATAAGAAGTGAT
>JANNBU010000335.1:0-1873 GCA_031385805.1 Ferruginibacter sp. | reverse complement strand
CGTTACCTGAACAGCGAAGCAGGACAACAGGAACTGGCCGAATCCATTACTGCTGCGGTTATACGTTATAAAAATCAGTTGGAAAATCCGCAAACAGGTACCAAATAAACAGCGGGTAATTATGTTGGAATGATTTTTGGCTCAATCTCCGCAGCCATTATATCACTGAGTTCTGTAATTTTATAGAGTGATGTATTTAATGGTTCAGCCTGATAACTGTTTATTATGAAATCAGGTACCGGCATTTATTACCACCGGAACAAATTATTAATGTAAATTTTTTACCAGCGTGAAAATATCTAATGAAACAAAAGTTGGTGCTTTAGCTGTTGTAGCCATCACTTTATTAATACTCGGTTTTAATTTTTTAAAAGGTAAAAAATTATTCAGCAATAACTTTGTAGTAATCGGCAGGTTTGGCAATGTGAACGGTCTTGCCAATTCCAACCCCGTAATGGTAAATGGAATGCAGGTAGGTACTGTTTATAAGATCACCCCAACAAAAGATATGCATGAGATATTTGTAAATCTCAATATTACCAGTGATATTAATATCCCCAACAATTCCATTGCAGTAATAAAACCCAATTTACTTGGTACAACCAGTGTTGAAATAAAACCCGGTGATTCGCATGTTTATTTAAAGAACAATGACCCCATCATTACAGAAGCCAATGCAGGTATTATAAATGATGTTTTGAAAAAAGTAGATCCCGTTCTGCTGGAGTTGAAGAATACAATAACTTCCATCGACAGTTTTGTATTGAAATTAAACGGCCTTGTTGATCCCGGGGCAAAGAATAATATCGGCGCTGCTTTGAGTAACCTTAATAAAATAACTACCTCATTAATTGTTTCAACTGCATCATTGGAAACCCTGTTAAATACACAAACAGGCACACTGGCAAAAACATTGAATAATTTAAGTTCCGTAACAGGAAACCTTGCAGCCAATAATGATAAAATATCAGGTGTACTTACAAACCTCGATAAAACCGCTACCAAACTTTCCCAACTTGAGTTGCAGAAAACATTAGATTCACTGGATGCTACCATCAGTAACCTGAATTCGATCGTATCAAAATTCAATACCAATAACGGCACCATTGGTTTATTACTCAACGATCCCAGCCTGTATAAAAACCTTGCTTCCAGCAGTAACAAACTCAACCTGCTGCTCGACGATATCAGGATCAATCCAAAACGTTATGTAAACATTTCAATTTTGGGTAAAAAGAATACAAGCGCTCCTTTACTGGTTCCCTTACCTGATACGGTCAATTCACCTTATACCATTGAAAAAAGAAAAAACTAAAAAGCTTTGTGATAGCTTTATAATATAAATGCTGCAAATTGCAGTCTTCTTATACCAGTATAATAAATGCAATTACACAAGTTTAATAAGATATTTTTCTTCCTTATATTTTTATTTGCGGCAAGACCGAGTTTTGCACAAATACAAACATTACAGGTAACAGATTCTACCAAAGCCATTCAGATCATCAGGGCCAATAGTTTCCGCCAGAAGAAAATAGATTCGGTAACAACCTTAGTTACGCTTGCAGGAGATGCAGTTGTAAAACAGGGAAATACCTTACTCAGCGGCGACAGTATCGTATTAGACCAGCGTACAGGCATAGCCGAAGTTTTTGGCAATGTACACATCAATGATGCCGATACGGTGCACACGTATGCACAATACCTCAAATACATCGGTAATGAAAAAATGGCTTACCTGAAAAGAAATGTAAAACTTACCGATGGCCACGCGGTTTTAAATACCAATGAACTTGAATACAACCTGCAGACTGGTATTGCCACCTACAGCAAAGGCGGTAAAGTAATAAACGGCAAAACGGTTTTAACAAGTGAA
>JANNBU010000330.1:0-13067 GCA_031385805.1 Ferruginibacter sp. | reverse complement strand
AATAATGGATAATTAAGAATTAATAATTGTTTTAAATTTGAAACAACTTTAGTATTTAGCCAGGATTAATATTGTGTTTCCTAACCTCGAACTTCAAACTAACTTTATTCCTGTCTTCTCAAAACTAATGATCCGCTGCTTATACAGGCTACCTGCCCTATTATGATAAAAGCGATCCAGAAGAGATCTATTCTTTTTTTGGAATGAGTAAAAAAACTTTTAAGATGACGATCGGTAACCTTTACAAGCAACGGATCATTAGCTTTGAAAAGACGGGAATTAAATTGAATGTATGATGGAATATTTAAAAGATGTATGATTTAAATACAGTTTGCATACCATCATACGTTTCTTTATATCATACACCTTCCATCATACATTTTTTCATATCATAAATTTTTTATGGGCCGTATAAAAGTAGACTTGCACGATATTTACAACAACAGCAAAGCAATCGATAAAGCCTTGCAGCAGGCATTTGAAGATGCGATCGATAAAAAAATAAAAGAGGTAGAGATCATACCCGGAAAAGGCAGCGGGCAATTGAGAAAAAAAGTAGAACGTTTTTTACAGATGCCACATATAAAACCATTGTACCACCGGATTGAAAATGACAGTAAGAATTTTGGGAGGTTGTTTGTGTTTTTTAAATTTTGAGCTGTTATTTCTTAAAGCCGATCCTTTCCCTTTCTATCCATTGCTGCTTTTGTTCGTTTTCATCTTCTTTTTTGTCTAACAGATTTTCAAGTGCATCATAAATAGCTGCTAACTGTACATCATGTTCCCCAATACGATTTTGTAATTCAATTCGTAGTTCGTGCATTTGTTCTGCTAAACCTCTATCACGATTGACCAAATGCCGCATGGCAATAAAAGCCCTTACAATGGCGAATTCATATCTATTGCCTTCTTACTTTTTAATACACTTGCAAGCATGGTAACTCCATGTTCTGTAAAGACAAAAGGAGTAATATTGGCGTTCCGTTTCTTTTGGGATGCGGTCGCATTTTGCGACCGCATAAATTCCCACTCCTTTAAAGTAAGCCTAAACATGAAATCCAAAGGAAATTTATCCAAATTACGTTTAACCTGCTCGTTAATTCTTTTGGTTTCCACTTCATAAAGCAGGGCCAAATCAAAATCCAACATTACCTTTTGGCCTCTTACTTCATAAATCTGGTTTTGGATTGTTTGTATCACTTTCATAGCGGTAGGCTTTAACAAGTTTTCTATACCCGAATGTAGGATACTAACTTATTATATGGAAGTGTAAAACATCATAATTGAAGGGTAAAAACAACGCCGGTGGAAGGTATTTTACGGGAGGTTACTTTCCGATACAAAACTTACTAAAAATAAAATCCAATACATTTTCATTCGTTATATCTCCGGTGATCTCAGAAATATAATGCAAACATCTCCTGATATCCAATGCTAACAGATCTCCGGTAATGCGGTCATCCAGACCTGTTTTTATTTCTCTTAATGATTTTTGCACTTCTCTTAAAGCTTCCACATGACGGGCATTGGTAACAATTACATGTTCGGATGAAGGCTGTTCACGAACAGTTTTTTTAAATAGATCATCTTTCAATTCATCGATACCCAAATTATCTTTTGCAGAAATAAAATGTGTCTGTAAAAAGAAACTGAATTTCTTTTTAATTGATCTAATATCTGTTGCATCAATTTTATTGGCAGCTAAAACATAATCTATTTCCACCAGGTTAAAATTGTTACAAATAATTCTCAACTCATCGGCACTCATTTCATTGGCATCGAAAATATACAATACGATATCTGCTGATCTCATTTTTTCCCAACTCTTTTCAATACCTACAATTTCTATTGCATCCGTACTATGTTCCCTGATACCCGCAGTATCAATGAGCCTGAATAAAATTCCATTGATATTGATGATCTCTTCGATGGTATCCCTGGTGGTTCCTGCTATTTCACTTACGATGGCTCTGTTCTCATTGAGCAGTGTATTTAATAAGGTAGATTTTCCGGCATTCGGTTTTCCAATGATGGCCACACTTACCCCATTCTTAATTACATTACCCAGTTGAAAAGATTGTAATAAATTATTGGTGGTTGTTTGTGCTGAGGAAATGAGTTCATAAAATTTTGTCCTGTCTGCAAACTCAACATCCTCTTCACTAAAATCGAGTTCCAGTTCTATCAATGCTGAAAAACCGATCAGTTCTTCTCTTAATTTTTTTAGCACTACGCTAAACCCTCCGCGTATATTGTGTAAAGCAGTTTTTTGTGAAGCAGCTGTATTGGAAGCGATCAGGTCTGCAACAGATTCAGCTTGTGTTAAATCCAGTTTGCCATTTAAAAAAGCCCGTTGTGTAAATTCACCTGGTTTGGCAATCCTGGCACCTTTGCGAATACATGCCTGTATAACCTGTCCCTGTACATAAGGGCTTCCGTGACAACTGATCTCAATTACATCCTCACCGGTATAACTTTTGGGCCCTTTAAACAAAGAAACCACCACTTCATCAATATCATTCCCGTCTTCATTTATTAAGCCAACATGAACCGTGTGAGATGGTTGTTTTTGCAGATCTTTTGAAGGGAACAAGCTGCCAATGATATCAAAAGCTTTGGTGCCGCTTAATCGTATCACAGCAATTGCCCCTACACCTGCAGGAGTGGCTAATGCTACGATCGTATCATCCCAGCCGGATAGTTTATTACTCATTTGCAAATATACAAAAGGGCTAACAGCATATTTCCTGGCAGTAGCCCACAATATTTTCTTAGATACGTCATAAAAAAACCTCCCAAAAAATCCGGGAGGTATATAAAAAAATAAATAAATTCTACTGTTACTGACCAGATACTACATAGGTAATTGGCTGACGGCGGTATGCATTTACATTTCGGCCATTCTGTAAAGCGGGTTTCCAGTTGGGGCCTTTTTTAATAGCTTTCACAGCTTCGGCTTCCATACCATAACCAACTTTGTTTTCGGCAACAACATCACTGATGCTACCATCCTTGCTTACTATAAAACGAACGATAACAGTATAGGTTCCTTCCGGTGCTTCATTATCAATAGGCACCTGTGCATCCAGGTTATTTCTCAGGTATCTCATCCAGCCGGCATCACCGCCAGGGAAAGATGCTTCTACTTCTACCTTATTGAATACTTTGTTTTCGTCATCAGCCTTCGGCAATTCCACAACCTGTGTACCTTTATCTTCTACCGGAGCCTGTACAATAGCAACTTTATTATCGCTTTCAACTGTTTTAGTACTGATCACCTGGTCTTCCTTGATCTCCTCGATCTTTTCATCTTCTTTTACTTCTTCATCTTTTACAATTTTCGGAGGAGTAAATTTTACCTGGTTCACTTCGGGCGGTGGTGGTGGTGTTGGTGGCGGTGGTGGTGGTGGTGGTGGCGGTGGTTCATCTTTTTTTACCTCTGCCATTTGTGTATCCAGCACATCAAGGGTATCTTTATCCTTGTTCTTATCCATGATGTTGGCAAATACAGAGCCCAGGAATATCAACAACAGCAAAGCGCCTGTAAAGATCAATGCCTTTGTTAAACGGGAATTGTATGATTTTCTTAATTCATAGGCGCCATAAGATTTATTTTTCCCGTCAAAAATAATATCGAGTATATCAGCGTCTAAAATTTTATTTGCTTCCATTTTAATCTCTTTGGTTAATTAGATTCAATATTGTACCAAATTCCACAAAACTATTTGATACCATTTGCGTCCTCGGTTTCTTTAATAAGCAATTCTTCGGTTGCTGTCATATCAACTTCTGCATAGTGGCCCGGGGGAACTGCACAGATCGACATTTCATCGAGTATATCGATCGCATTTTTAAAATTGGACTGTTTATCTGATTTAATGATATACATCAGGTCGCCGATGGGAGTTCCGTTCTTTTTATCAACGATCATTTTACGTATATCTTTAAAATTGGTACTCTTGAACTGCTCACTTAGTTTGTCGGCTTCCAATTGTCCGTAATAGTAGTAAACCTGGTCGCTTTTCCCCAACAGGATCGTCATAGCGCCGGAGTTTTTTACTTTTAGTTCCTGGGTAGGGTCGTCCTTTGGTTCATTCATATTCATGGCGGTAGACTGGCTCATGGTAGTTGTAAACACAAAGAATGTAATGAGCAGAAAACCAAGATCAACCATGGGAGTAAGATCCACACGGGTAGATTGTTTTTTTGACTTTTTGACGCCGGGGCCTTTCTTATGACTGCCACCCGACGAGGTATCCATTTCTGCCATGTCAAATATTTTTAATTAATTAATTATTTTTTAGCACTGTTATATAATTCAGAACCGACAGGAACTGTTTCACCATTGGTTACGATCCTGAATTTATAAATATCGGCTTTCTTGAATGCTTGTTTTATATTCTTAAAAATGGGATATAAAGTTGCATTATCGCCTTTAACAAGGATCATTTGTTCCAACTTGCTTTGATCACCACCGGCATATACATTGGTAATGCTGCGCATCCAATCGACCATTTCATTGTTGGTACTGTCTGTTGGTATGCCAGACATTTTGTCGGCAGGGATCGGGGAACTAAGCGCCAATGAACTTTTTATCTGATTCAATGGCAGCCCGATAAATTCGGTCCTGTTCCATTTGGCGAGTTCCTGTGCAGAAAGGCCCAATGCCCTTGTTGAATTGATGTTGTTTAGAATATCTGCTTTTTTTGTTTCATCACCGAGCATTAAGAACGCTTTTCCTTCTTTGGTAAGTGTAATAATAATCGATTTATCGGGTACTGCTTTTGATGAAACTGAGGACGGAGTGGCTACCGCAAGCACTTCGGGCGGTTTCTGTTTAGTTGCCAATATAAAGAACGACAACAACAAGAAAGCCACATCACACATTGCTGTCATGTCAATGGTGGTACTTTTACGTGGTATTTTAACTTTTGGCATTCCTTTTATTTTTAATTGATATTACTTTAAAGACACAAAACCAGGAAGCTTCCATACAATTACTTGTATAAAGAAGCGAAAGTTTGTGTTAAAGTAAAACCAGATTCATCAATACCATAAGTGATCCCGTCAATTTTTGTAGTAAAGATGTTATAGAAGATAATGGCAAATGCAGAAGTACCAATTCCCAAAGCCGTGTTATACAATGCTTCGGAGATACCTACTGATAACTGTGCTGCTGCACCACTACCGCCGCTATCGGCACCGAGGTTAGAGAATGCACGGATCATACCCAATACCGTTCCAAGCAAACCAAGAAGGGTTGCAATAGATGCGATCGTAGATAAGAATACCAGGTTTTTTTCAAGCATGGGCAGTTCAAGAGACGTTGCTTCTTCTACTTCCTTCTGGATAGCCATGACCTTTTGCTCGGTACTTAGGTCGGTATTGCTGATCATATCTTTATAGCGATGCAAGCCTGCTTTCATTACATTGCCTACAGAACCTTTTTGTTTATCGCATTCAGACAAAGCTGCATCAACATTTTTATTAGCCAGGTGATATTGCACTTTGCGGATAAAATCTGCATTGTTACCTGAGCCATTTGCTTTAGATATTGTCATAAATCGCTCGATCACAAATGTCAGCATGGTTAAAAAAGTACCGATCAGGATCGGAACAATGATACCACCAAGGTACATTTTGCTAAGAGCGGTATGAGGACCTTCTCTTTCCGGCCAGAAACCACTTGCAGTTCCTTTATCAAAATTGGCTGGATTACCCAAAATAAATCTCCAGATCAAATAACCAGCTAATATGCATACTACCGGAGCAATCAATGAAATTAAATTACTCGATTTTTTTGCCTGTACTGAGGTTGCCGGTTTTACAGTTGGTCTTGTCTCTGCCATAACATTCTAATTTAATTAGTTAAGAGTTAAGTTACTTTTTAAAAATAAGTGAATACAATTCTATGAAAAAAAAGTTCTTTCAAAAAAAATATTCTGAAAGCTATTGAAAACGTGACACACAAGTTAATAAAATATTTGAAAGCAACAATTTTGCCAACAAAATTTTTATTTTTTTACTGTTATTTTAGACAAGATCCGCCACATGAATGCTGCTTTTGAAAATTATTCATAACGGAGTGCAACAATGGGGTCTAATTTAGAAGCTTTATAAGCCGGGTACAGGCCGGCAGCCAGCCCTACAAATGAACAAACAAATATTCCGGCTATAACCCATCCCCATGGTATCACAAAGCCGGTATTAAGCAGTAGGGCAACGACATTACCCAGTAATATTCCCGAGATAATGCCAACGATCGCACCCAACAAGCTTATTACTACAGATTCAAAAAGGAACTGGGAGCGGATATCTTTCCTGGTACCGCCCAATGCTTTTGCAAGACCGATTTCCTTGGTTCGTTCATTTACTGCCACCAGCATGATATTCATCAATCCAATGGCTGCCCCAATCAGGGTAATGAGGGCAATTCCAATGGTGCCTGTTTCCAGGAAACCGAGGTTAGTAAGTAGTGACTCGGCAATGCTATCACTTTTATCTATATAAAAATTATTCTCTTCTTTTGTTTCAAGTTTTCTTATTGGCCTGAAAGCGCCTTTGGCTTCTCCTGTAGCCATATCCATCAGCTTCAGGTCCGATACCTTAACGGCAATATTATAGGAAGTATTCTGGGTTGAGAATAAGCGCCTCACATTATTATAAGATGTAACAATAATTTTACTGGTATTAAAAAAAGCGCTCGATGTTTTTTCCTCCAATACTGCAATAACCCTGTAAGGAACATGGTCTACATTGATAACGGCATCTACGGCCCTGGCTTTGTTATCCTTGAATAATCTTGATGCTACCCCGCTTCCAATCATACAAACATTTCTGCCTGTTTCTATTTCTGTAAGTGTAAAATTTCGCCCATAAGCTATCTTATATCCATTCAGTTCAAGATAATTTTCATCACCTCCATAAACATTTACATCGGGGTTTGTTTTTCGTTGATTTGTATTGACGACAATACCCGCAGGCCCTCGCAATGCAATACCCACTATGGCCCCGGGAAATAAGTATCTTTCTTTAAAAGCCCGGGCCTCATCATAACTGATAGGAATACCTGTATTTGATTTTTTGACCTTTAAGGCTGATTTCTTTTCTTTTTTCCTGTCATCGCCCCCATCGCCCCCAAAATGGATATTTCTTTCTTTAAACCGGATACTGAATGCATTTGCGCCCATGGTAGAAAAACTGGAGGTAAGGCTGTTACTCGCTGCCTTAATTGCTGTGATAATAAGGATCAATGCAAAAATACCAAGGGCAATGATGGCAATGGTTATAGCCGAGCGTAGTTTATTGCCTTTGATATTTTTCCATGAAAGTGATAAGGAATCCTTGTAAGTCATACATCAATATTGACCCTAAAGATAAATAAGGCCTGCAGGCTTTTGGCAAATAGTTTTACAAACGGTAAAATATTAATGGTATAACCAACCCAGGATGAGTTCGGGATAAATACCCAATATGATGATCAATAAAGCAGTGATGACAAGGAGTATTTTAAATGCAATCGTTATATCCCATACATGAACAATGTCATCTGCCGGTTCTTTAAAATACATTGCCTGGATTATCCTGAAATAATAATACGCACTTATGGCAGCAAAAAGCACTGCTACGATCACTATCCAGAAACGATGACCATTCTCAACCGCTGCCATCAGCATATAAAATTTACTTTGGAAACCTGCAGTGAGTGGTATACCTGTGAGAGAAAGTAAAAATATGGTTGCAGTCAAGGCAAGTAAAGGTTGTCGTTTCCCCAGTCCGTTAAATCCATCAATGGTATAATCATTCATTTTTACGAGAATGGAAAAAATGCCAATGGTAGCAAGGCTATAAGCAGCCGAATATAAAACCAGTCCTTCTTTTGCCTTTACGTTCAATGCGAATAAAGCCAGCAACATAAATCCCGCCTGTGCAATACTTGAATAGGCCAGCATTCTTTTTACACTTTGCTGAAAAACGGCCGTGATATTTCCAATTAATAATGTTGCGATTGTAATAAAAACGATCAGGTTCTGCCACTGCGCATGTATAGAGCCGAATGAATTTTCAAACAACCTTACAAAAGCAAAAAAGCCCGCCACTTTTACGATCGTACTCATGAATGAAGTAAATACCGTTGGTGCACCATCATACACATCAGGTGTCCAGAAATGGAAAGGTGCTGCAGAAACTTTAAAAGACATGGAAACCACCAGCATCACCAAACCAACTGCGATCATTACCGGCATCTTTCCTATTCCCAACTGTATATTATCTATATAAAAAGATGCATTGGGAGATCCTCCATAAATAAATGCAATACCCATGAGCATGATACCTGTGGAAAAAGCTCCCATCAAAAAATATTTGAGTGCTGCTTCATTGCTTTTCAGGTTACGTTTATCGCTACCTGTAAGTATGTAGAGCGGAATAGACATGATCTCTATACCCAGGAACAACATCAATAATGTATTGAACGTAGCACAGAGCGATACGCCGCATAAAACAAAAAATATCAGTGCAAAATATTCTGCTACGTGAGGGCCTGTTTTTTCAATATCACTTCCGCTTAACAAAAAATACATGGCTGTACAACCCAATGCAACTGCAATAAAAGTGAGGTTAAAACTGCCGGTATGCAACATATCGTGCACATTAATATTAAACAATGGCATGCCACTGTTCAATTCCATGGCATTGGCAATAAAGACCAATACAATACCCGCTAAAGCAAGATATTTAGGGACTGCTTTACTTTTAATAAACACAGCACTAAACATCATTACTATGCCCCAGATTGCAGATAATATAATTGTGTTCATAAATTAATTCTAAAGAGTGTCCTTTTTCAAACAGGGAGATGACATCTTTACTATTTTTTTATCATAGCCATTAAAAAAAGATGTCATCTCTTTATTTTATTTTACCTACCAATACCGTAACAGCTTCCTTTGTAAGGTCAATGACCGGTTGCGGATAGATGCCGATAATAAATATCAAACAAACTATAAGTGCCAATATGAATTTTTCATTCCATGAAATATCTTTTACTGCATCAACCACAGTATTTGTATTTCCATAAAAAACTTTCTGTATCATATTCAGTGTATAAACTGCTGCAAGGATAATACCGATACCCGCAACAGCAGCATACCAGATATTAAACTTATACAACCCACTGAACATTAAAAATTCACCTGCAAATGCATTGGTCAATGGCAATGCAATATTTGCCAGTGCAATGATCACAAACATAATCGTTAAAACCGGTGCTTTGTTGGCTACACCCGCCAGTTTTGAAATTTGTTTTACACCGGTTTGTTTTTCCAGCAGGTCTATAACGATCCACAACCCGATAATATTTATTCCATGGTTGAACATTTGCAACATGACTCCCTGCACACTTACCTGGTTCATGGCAAATATGGCTGCACACATCAAACCAATATGAGCAATGGAAGAATAAGCCACTAATTTTTTAATATTATCCTGCACAATGGCAATACAACTGGCATAAATAATTCCGATAATAGAAAGTACCATTACAACATGACTAAATTTTACTGTTGCCAGCGGGAATAAAGGTATCAGCCAACGCATCACTCCAAACAATCCCATTTTTACCATGATACCGCTCAATACCATTGTTACGGATGTTGGTGACTGGTCGTAGGTATCGGGCTGCCAGGTATGAAAGGGAAAGACCGGCATTTTAACCGCAAATGCAATAAAGAATAACCAGAATAACCAGTTCTGTTCAGAAGCTGTCAATGATGCATTGTAAAATGAATTCAGCGCAAAAGAATGTGCAACCTGTGTACCATCTTCAAAAATGCGACCACTTGTATGCAGGTAAACATAAATGATACCAATGAGCATCAATAATGATCCTGTGAATGTGTAAACAAAGAATTTAAAAGTTGCCTGTATCCTTTTTTCGCCGCCCCATTTGCTGCACAGGAAATAAACGGGTATCAATGCAAGCTCCCAGAAAAAATAAAACAGCAATGCATCCATGGAACAAAACACACCCATCAATCCTGATTGTGTAAGTAACATCAATCCATAAAATGATGAAGCACTTTTATAACTTGTTTTATAACCAGCAATAAAAATTATTGGGAAAGCAAGTGCTGTAAGAAAACTAAGTAAACGGCCGGTTCCATCAAGTCCTACAAAAAAAGTATTCCCAATATTATTTGGATAAAAATAATTTACAGAATTCCATGTGGCATATTTTGTACCTGTATAAAATAAACTTGCAGCAGAAATTCCCAATATGATCAATGAAAATATCAATGCCATTGATTTGGCAGACTGCTCCCGTTTTGTAAAAAAACATAATATACCGGCTAGTAACGGTAACCAGATCAATAATTCAGGAAATGTAATATAACTGCCCATTTTTTTACAAAAACAATTGTATGATAAATAAAACTAAAATTCCTAAAACCATTAATAATACATAGGCTCCTACCTGTCCGCTTTGCAACCACCTTAATTGACGGCTACCATAATTCACTGCTTTGCCGGTTCCATTTACCAGGCCATCAATTCCTTTTTTCTCAACCACCTCATTAAAAAATGCAGACAATGATTTTAATGGCTGAACGATAATGGCGTTGTATATTTCATCAACATACCATTTATTCTCCAGCAATTTTGCAAAACCTGAGGAAGCTGTTTCAGTTTTTTCATACTTACTGAATTTATTCCAGGCGTATAATAATGCTATCAACGCTCCTGCAACTGAAACAGTCATCAACATATATTCTGTTGAATGGCTTAATTCGTGTTTTATGGTGATCGCATTGCTTTGTGCAAATACTGGTTCTAAAAATGCTTCCAGTTTATGACCACCATGCATGAATACTTCAGGAATTCCAACCAATCCTCCAAATACAGCAAGCAATGCAAGTATGATCAATGGAATGGTTATCGCAGCCGGACTTTCATGCAGGTGATGTTCCTGTTCATGAGTGCCGCGGAATTTTCCGGTGAAGGTCATTGCATATAAACGGAACATATAAAAGGCAGTCATCATTGCCGTTATTACCCCGATACCCCAAAGCACAGGATTATTGGCATAAGCAGCAGCAAGTATCTCATCTTTTGAAAAGAATCCTGAGAATGGTGGCATTCCTGCAATGGCCAAACAGCCGAGTAAAAAAGTAAGATGCGTAGTGTTCATGTATTTTTTTAATCCACCCATGTTACGCATATCCTGTTCGCCACCCATGGCATGTATCACACTGCCTGCCCCAAGAAATAACAATGCTTTGAAGAATGCATGTGTCATTACATGGAATACAGCGCCGGTATATGCACCAACACCCAATCCTAAAAACATATAACCCAACTGGCTAACGGTGGAGTATGCCAGTACTTTCTTGATATCATTTTGTTTCAATGCAATGGTTGCAGCCAATACAGCGGTTGCCAATCCGACAATAGCAACGACGCATTGAGTTACAGGGGCCATTGTATATAAGATATTACTGCGGGCGATCATGTAGATACCTGCAGTAACCATTGTTGCAGCATGTATCAATGCACTCACTGGTGTTGGACCTGCCATTGCATCGGGCAACCAGGTGTATAAAGGTATCTGTGCACTTTTCCCGGTAGCACCTACAAATAACAATAAAGTGATACCGGTAATATCTGTTGTAGAAAGTTTGGCAAGGCTTGCGGCACTGAATACTTCATCAAAACTAACCGTTCCAACTTTTGCAATGAGCCAGAATACTGCAAGCAAAAATCCAAGATCACCAATACGGTTCATGATGAATGCTTTCTTGGCGGCATCTGTGTAATCATTGTTCTTGAACCAATAACCAATTAATAAATAAGAACAAAGGCCTACGCCTTCCCAACCGATGAACATGATCACATAATTTGCTCCCATTACTAAAAGCAACATAGAAAAAACAAACAGGTTCAGGTAAGAAAAATATTTTGCAAAATCCTTTGAAGATTCTTCATGCATGTATGAGGTAGAATAAACATGAATTAGGAATCCAACGCCGGTAATAATTAAAAGGAATAAAGATGATAGTTGATCAAGTTTAAAATCAAACCCGATCTTCAAAGAATCTACATTGATGAAATTAAAATAGTGTGCAACATGTGTATTGCCATTCTTTACCTGGATAAAAACATAAATGCTTAACAGGAATGAAGCAAATACAACAGCACTTCCGATAAACCCGGAAATCCCTTTTGACAAAACATTGCGGCCGGCACCATTGATGATAAAGCCGATCAACGGTAATATTGGTATCAGCCACGCTATTTGCAGTACATTACTCATAAATAATTAAGACGACCGACCACAGACTACCGACAACCGAAGAACTTCATCACGGCGGTCAGTGGTCAGTGGTCAGTGGTCAGTTCTTTAACCTGTTTAAAAAATTCACATCTACTGAATGCGTATTGCGATAAAGCATAACAATAATGGCCAGGCCAACACTTACCTCAGCAGCAGCCACCACCATTATAAAGAATACAAATATTTGTGCATCTGCTGCAAATGTTGGGGAAGCTTTAGCCACCGCACTTGCAGCATGCATTTTTGAAAATGCTACCAGTAATAAATTCACTGCATTCAGCATCAGCTCCACACACATAAAAATAATGATGGCATTCCGGCGCACCAATACACCAATGATACCAATGGTAAATAATGTGAGCGATAAAACTATATATGCTTTTATATCCATGTCTGTTATTCTTTAGTTCCAATTATAACTGCTCCGATCATTGCACTTAAAAACAATACGCTGCTGATCTCGAAAGGAAGAATATAATTTGTGAACAATACTTTGCCCAGGTTACTGATAAGCCCTTCATCCCCAATTTTCATTTGAATATGCTGCGTATCCATTTTCATCAATGCAGATAACAGGATCAATAACAATGAACCACCTGAAATAACTCCTATTAATTTAAGCCGGTGATTTTTTACCGGTTCCGTATCTGCATTCAGGTTCATCAGCATTACAACAAAAAGGAAAAGGACCATGATAGCACCGGCATAAACAATGATATTAACGATAGCTAAAAAT